>CAZSIG010000177.1:0-3226 GCA_964606195.1 uncultured Anaerolineales bacterium | reverse complement strand
AGAACATAAAAAAACTCTCTCGCGGAAAGAGAGAGACAATAAGCTTTTAAGCTTCTCTCATCTTTCAGGTATCGTACCTGTCGGAATTGGCACCATAGTAGAGTATCAAGATTACTCTGCCCTGGTTGCCGGAGCTTCACCGGGCCGATCCCTCAGCTCCTCTGGATAAGAGTTCCAGAAATATGTAATTGTATCGCGTATTACATATTTATTATAACAGGCGGATATTAGCATAGATATGTAAGTTTGTCAAATAATCGCGATCAAACGATGTTACCACAGAACAAGCGAAGAGGGCGAAGTTTTCGATTTTGACAATTAGAACGTTTGTTTGTATAATTAAAGCTAGGAGGGCTTTCGATGGACGCGTTAGAGAAATTAAAATATCTGGCTCCACCAACCTGCTTTGAACCAGCAGAAGAGGTGTCTAGGTCTAGGAATATCCCCACACCGCGTCATGCCGATGACCTGTCCGGCTGTGTGCATCGCGCCGTGCTACCCAACGGAAAACGGATTTCACTGCTTAAGACGTTGTTATCTTCGATCTGCGAACGCGATTGTCGTTACTGCACTTTTCGGCAAGGACATGACTTTCGCCGCGTCAGTTTCTCCCCCGATGAATTGGCGCGGCTATTCATGCAACTACACCGGAAAAGTCTTGTGGAGGGGGCATTTCTCAGTTCTGCCATCACGGGGAGCGGACCGCGCACGCAGGATAGATTGATCGCCACCGCGGAATTGCTGCGCCGTCGTTACGAGTTTCGGGGATACATTCACCTCAAGATCATGCCCGGCGCGGAGCAAGCACAGATTTTGGCAGCTATGCGGCTGGCTGATCGCGTCTCCATCAATCTGGAGGCACCGAACAACGAACGGCTGACGCAGCTCGCGCCGCATAAAATATTCACTGAGGAACTGCTACAACGCCTGCAATGGATTGAGGAGATTCGCCGCGCGATACCCGGCAAGTGGCCCAGCTCCACGACGCAGTTCGTCGTCGGCGCGGTGGACGAGACCGACGCGGAGATTTTGACCACGACGGAAGTACTTCACCAACAATACGGTTTGGCGCGGGCGTATTTCAGCGGCTTCGCGCCGGTGCCCGGTACTCCGCTGGAGAATCGCCCGCCGAGTTCACCCCAACGTGAACATCGCCTCTACCAAGCTTCATTTCTGTTGCGCGATTATGGCTTTCGCGCGACGGAGCTCCCTTTAGATGAAGCCGGCAACCTGCCACTGACGCATGATCCGAAGCTAATTTGGGCACTGCGACACCTGGCTGATCTTCCCATCGAGTTGAATACCGCCGACCGTAGTGAACTGCTGCGCGTGCCCGGAATTGGTCCCAAGAGCGCGAATGTCATAATGCGTGAGCGACAACGAGGCAAGCTGCGCGATTTGAACGACCTGCGCAAGCTAGGGATCAGGATACGCCGCGCTGTTCCATTTGTGCTGCTCGACGGCTGCCGCCCGCCGCGTCAGTTGAGTTTGTGGGCAGTGTAAAAAACTCGCGGGAGACAGAGTTAGCCCCCTCACAGCGCGACGCGCCATCAGCTACGGGCAATTCAACGACAAAGGTACTCCCCTCATCTAGCCGACTTTCCACAAAGATGTTGCCATTATGCTCCCGCAGCACGCGGTGGCTGATGGCTAATCCTAGCCCCGTGCCATTCTCCCCTTTTGTGGTAAAATACGGCTCAAAAATACGGTCGAGATGTTCATTAGGAATCCCAGTTCCCGTATCCTTGAATTCCACACACACCTGATCGCCGCGATATTTAGTACATACTGTCAGCACTCCTCCCTCAGGCATAGCATCAACCGCGTTGATGACCAGGTTCAAAAATACCTGCTCCAATTGACTGGCGGAGGCGTTGATCGTAGGTAAATCGGAGCATAATTTTCGCTCCACCTCGATTTTGCTATGAGATAACTGTTTATTTGTGAGCCGCAAAACCCGCTCCACCGTAGTGTTGACCGCGACAGGGACGCGCGTTTGCATCGGCGGGCGCGAGAAATCGCGTAGTTGACGTAGGAGGGTGAACAAGTAGGCGGTTCCCTCTTGTATCGCCTGCAATACCTTGCGATCGGGGTGATCTGGAGATATATTCTCCTCCAAAACGCCTAAGTATCCGCTGATCGCAGAGAGCGGGTTGCTGATCTCATGCGCCACGCTAGCCGCCATGCGTCCCAGAGATGCCAACTTCTCCGAGTGAATAAGCTGTTGCTGCGCGGTATGTAATTCCGCGGTACGTTCCTCAACCAACCGTTCTAGGTTAGAGTTGTACTCACGAACTTGGTTCTCCAATCGTTTGTGCGCGGTTATGTCGGTCATAACGGTAGTCAACCTCAGTACTTGCCCATTGTCCGTTATGGGGCGGCTGGAGGTGCGCACATAGTGGACTTCGCCGCGCTGGTCAAATATTCTGAATTCGTATGGCGCCAATTGTCCCGCTAAGACGCCCTTAAATCTGCGCGTGACAAATGGTAAATCCGCTGGATACACAAAACGCGACCAGTGCTGACCAACGACATCGTCATTTTCGTAACCAGTGATCCTTTTCATAACCGAGCTGGCATAGGTAATGTAGCCATCGGTATCCAAAGTGAAAATGACATCGTTGATGTTCTCTACCAACGCGCGGTATTTCTCCTCCGATTGTCTTATCGCGTCTTCGATTCGGCGATGCGCGGTCTGGACTTCTTCCAATTCTGCCACTTTGCAGCGCAAATTCGATAGTTCTGTCAAAAGTTGTTCTGTGGTCTTTTCGCGGTTCACATTTGTTTCGCCCATCTATGCCTCTCCGTCAAGATTATTTCCATTGAAGCAATATATTTTTCTTCGGACCTTCTTATCGCATCCTGAATTCGCTGCTGCGCGGTTTGGGCTGCCTCTAACTCCGCCACTCGTTGGCGCAAATTTGCCAATTCAACTAAAAGCTGGTCTTTTGTTTTTTTGTTATCTTCCATATCGACACCTCACTTTTCTCCAGGCTCAAATCCATACGTTGACTTGTATATCTATCGCGAAAGGAGCATCATATCTCAAAAAAAAACAGGAGGCTATGAAGCCCCCCCTACACGCCACCTCGAAAAACACCGCGATCACCGTAAGACAGATTGTCAAAAAGGCACACAATTCTAAGTCTTATAGAGGTGGGCAAAATGAATTAGGTGATTTCATTCATTCTTTATAAGCTTTCGTTCTCGATAATCATCATAATCG
>CAZSIG010000176.1:0-7388 GCA_964606195.1 uncultured Anaerolineales bacterium | reverse complement strand
GCACCGCGACGTTACACGTCACCGCGA
This sequence comes from uncultured Anaerolineales bacterium, assembly GCA_964606195.1. Classification (GTDB taxonomy): domain Bacteria; phylum Chloroflexota; class Anaerolineae; order CAZSIG01; family CAZSIG01; genus CAZSIG01. Next base: position 7,361 of record CAZSIG010000176.1, on the reverse strand, counting down.
CTGATCTGTTCGGCAACCTCATCCCCGATGGCGCGGTGATCACCTTCAGCGCCGATGTGGGCGTGGTCAACGGCGTGCCTGCCGACAGCGCGACCGCGGTCAACGGCTACATCTCCGCGACCTACACCACCGCGCCGCTCTCCACCACCGCGCACGTCACGGTGCGCGATAACAGCGGTACGTATATCGTGATAGACATTCCCCTGCGCGGCGCGGAATTACAAATAGACAAAAGCGCGTCTGCCACCCAATTGCACGCGGGCGAGTGGCTCACCTATACCCTCAATTTTACCAACGCCGGACCCGGCGCGGCGCACGCCGCGGTGATTACCGACTATCTGCCGTATGCGTGGCTGACGCCCGGCAGCATCACCTACACAACTTCAGGGGGATACACGCGCACCAGCGCGGTCGATACGCCGATGTGGGAACTTGGCGCGGTCGCCGATGGCGGCGCGGGGCAAATCGTCGTGCGCGCCCAAGTCTCGCCGGAGTTGGCAACTACGCAGGCGGTGATTACCAATATCGCGGAGATCGCCTCTCCGGTGGTCGATGTAATCACGAGTAATAATCGCGCGGTGGTGACTGCGGTCATTGAAACGCTCGATTTGGAAATTGTCAAGGTGGTCACGCCCGCGTACGTGCTGCCGGGCGAGTGGCTGACCTTCACGATGTTTTACACCAATCATGGACCTTCGCCCGCGCTCAACGCGGTGATTACCGACAGTTTACCGTATACTTGGCTGCTGGACAGCAGTATCACACCCGCCGCGAGCGCGGCGTATACTCCCACCGGCGCGGTGACGGTGCCCGTCTGGACGCTCGCGGCGCTGACCGACAGCGCGGCCGATGTGCTGACGCTCACCGCGCGCGCCGACCCCGCGTTCACTGCCACGCAGCGGGTGATTACCAACACCGCGACGATTGCCGATTGGGGCGACCGGATGCCGGCGGACAACCGCGGCGCCGCCAGCTTGACCATCTGGACGGCAAACCTGAGCGTGCGCGGCGAAACGACACCGACTAACGCCGCGCCGGGCGAATGGGTAACTTATACGGTCAGTTTCTCGAACGCGGGACCCGCGCCCGCGGCGGGCGTCCTGCTGACCGATATTCTGCCCGCGGAATTGCTGGCGGACACCGCGTATTATACTTACGCGTTATCGCTGGGCGGCGCGGTGACGCCGTCGGCGGTATATTCCTACGCGTGGGAATTGGGCGACCTGAACGCGGGGGCTTGGGGCGCGCTGACCATCAGCTTGCAGCTTGACCCCGCGATACCCGCGGCGCGCACGGGCGAGTGTTTCACCAATACGTTCCACATCACCGCGCCGACGGCGGCGGGGGCGCGTCTCGACCGCGACTCGCATGATAACGCGGTCGATATTCCCATTTGCATCTGGCACACCGATTTGGAGATAACTAAAACCGCCCCAACGAGTGGGGCGGCAATGACCTCAACCAATGGGGTGGTAGTAAGGCGCGGTGAATATATTACTTACACTATCGCGTTCACGAACCGCGGACCCGCGCCGGCGCGTGGCGTGGTCATCTCCGATGAACTGCCCGCGTATTTGATAGACGCGAGCTACAATAGCGATCTGGCGGTCTCGCCAAGTCCGGGAGTGACGTACGCGTGGATGGTGGGTGAACTGATTAGCGGCGCGGGCGGTATGCTCACAGTCACGGCGCGCATTGATCCGAACATCCTCGCGGCTGATTTGCCGCTGGTATTCACGAACACCGCGACGATTACGGCGGCGACGTCGGAGTTAGATTATACTCGCAACCGCGCCGCGGTCAGCACGACGGTTGATGCCGTCGCGGATTTGAGCGTGACGAAGACGGTCACGCCCGCGTACCTGCGGCCGGGCGATACGCTGACCTATACGGTGCGTTTCGCCAACGCCGCGTCCGCCGACACCGCCGCGGCGGTGCGGATAACCGATATTCTGCCCGCTGAGGTGATAAATCCCGTCTTCGCCACGAGCGCGGGGATAGTCCTCGCGGGGAACAACGGCGCGACTTACGTTTGGCAGGCGGGCGATGTGGCACCCGGCGCGGGGGGAGTAATTACAATAACCGCCGAGATGATCGGGGCGATGGCGGAGATGACGCGCGTTTTCACCAATGCGGTGCAGGTCGGCGCCGCCACGCATGAAAATATCACGAATAATAACACCGCGACGGTCGGCGCGGAGCTGCGCGCTGGGGATGTATGGGTGAGCAAGACGGTGAACCGCGCCTCGGTCACGCCGAGCGATTGGCTGACTTACACTTTGGATTACGGCAACGCGGGGCTGATTAGCGCGCGCGATGTGGTGATACAGGACATCCTGCCCGACGGCGTACTCACGGCTTCGTTTGGCAGCGCGCCGCCCGGTGTGCTGCAACCGCTGAGCGATGGCGCGGGTTACTCGTATATCTGGTATTTGGGCGAAGTTGACGCGGGGAGCGGGGGCACAATCTACGTGACCGCGCAGGCGGATCCCGCGCAAACTTCCTCATCAACGATAATCACGAACTACGCGGCAATTTCGACGACCGATTTCGATTTGATTGCCGATAATAACTCTGCCAGCGTCACCGCGACGATTGTATTATCTACTGATGTGGTGATAGCGAAGAGTGCGCACCCCGCGCCCGGTAACGTGGTCGGTGTGCCCGCGCTCATCACTTACACTTTGCATTACACCAACAACGGTCCCGCGGTGGCAATCGGCGCGGTGGTGACAGATTATCTCCCCGCCAGCCGCGTGACGGTGCAGGATTACAGCGCGGGGGGCGCGCTCGCAGGTAATAATGTTACTTGGTTGCTCCCCGATTTGAACGTCGGGGACACGGGCGCGCTGACGGTGGTAGTGCGGGCGGACGAATTCGCGCTGCCCGGTGTGCTGTCCGACAGCGTGACGAACCGCGCCGCGATTGGCTTGACCGCGCCGGAGAGCGATTTGAGCAACAATCAGAGCAGCATCACGCATACCATCGGCGCGGCGGACGTGGGGGTGACGAAGACGATGAGCGCGGGCGGGGTGATACAGCCGGGCGCGTGGGTAACTTACGTGGTGCATTTCTTCAATGGGGGCGCGGCGCCCGCCGCGCAGGTCATCATCAGCGATGAACTGCCGAGCGTGTTTACTGACGCCTACGTCGCGGACTATACACCGGGAATAAGTGAACTGCCGGGGTATCGCTATCGGTGGGAGTTCGCGGGGGATTTGCTGCCGGGGGAGCGCGGCGCGATTACGCTCGCCGCACAGATCGACCCGAATTACGGCGCGATGGTCGATTTCACAAATACTGTGGAGATCACCGCGGCGACGCAGGACGCCGATCTCACGAACAATCGTTTCGTCTTGCCGCTAGAGACCGTGGATTTGAGCGTCACTAAATCGGTCATGCCCACGCTGCGCGTCGCGCCGGGCGGCTATGTAACTTACACTATCACGTATGCCAACGAGGGCGCCGCCACCGCGACGCAGGTCGCGCTGGATGATTTGCTGCCCGACACCGCGTTTACACTGATTAGCGGTTCACCCGCGCCCGATACGCACATCGGCGATCTCGCGCACTGGGATTTGCCGGACTTGGTGCCGGGGGCGCGCGGTACGATAATGGTGGTGGCGCGGGTGGGCGCGGCGCAGACCGCGCCGCTCACCTGGACGAATATCGTGTCGCTGACCGCGCAGGAGCCGGAACGCGATCTCGCCAACAATTACGCGCGCGTCGATAGCGCGGTCGGCTACGGCGTCGATTTGGGAATTATCAAACAGGTTATGCCCGCGGGAAATGTGGAGCAGGGCGATCGCATCACCTACACGCTGGTTTTCAGCAACGCGGGGCCGGACGACGCGGTGGGGGTGCTGATTACTGATGATTTAGCGAGCGGGTTGTCCTATGTCGGCGCTGATGCGGCGGGCGCGGCGGTGAATCTGCGCGGGACGAATCCCTACGTGTGGGAGGTGAACGGCGCGCTGGCGCCCGGCGCGGTGGGAGTGATTACAATCGCGGTGGACGCGCCGCTCACTAACACGGTGGTTACGAACGTCGCGGAGATAGGCACGGGGGCGGCGGATCGGGATGTGGCGAACGATGTCAGCGCGATGGTGACGACGACGGTGCGCAACCGGTGTGATATGATTATCACGAAGACCGCGCCGATTACGGCGGATCGGGGGAGACGGCTGGTTTACACGCTGGAGTACGCGAATTTAGGTCCGCGCGACGCGGCGGGGGTGATGATTACCGATATTTTGCCCCTGAATGTGACTTACGTCGCGGATGACAGCGGCGTTACCCCAGATACTAACCAGAGCGGGTTGGTCGTGTGGACTATCGGAGATGTGGCGGTGGGGGAAATGGGATCGTTCACGATGACCGCGCAGGTGGAGAGCGGCGTCAGCGCGGGGAGCGTGATTACGAACGCGGTGGAGATTGGCGCGGCGGCTTGGGATATAGATTTGACCAGCAACGACAGCGCGGCAGCCAGCGATGTCAAAGAGCCGCCGTTGTCTTTCGTCTATATGCCGCTGATATTCAAGAATTACGCGTCGCCGCTTCCGCCGACCGCGACGCCGACGGCAACCGATACCGCGACGCCCACAGATACGGCTACTCCGACAGTGACCGCTACCAATACACCGACGCCGACAACGACGGGGACGAACGAGCCGACCGCGACCGCTACCGCGACGCCGACGGTGACGCCGACGCCGCGCGCCACGCCGTCTTGTGTGCCCAACGAGGTAGCGCGTATTCCGAATGTGGGTGAGGGACCGAAGGGGTTGACTTACAGCGATGGCAAGGTGTACGCGGCGATTCATAACGATAATCGGATCGCGGTGATTGATACCGCGACGCGCACGCTGGTAGAACTGATTGAGAGCCGCGGCGCGCATCCCAACTCGGTCGCGGTTTCCACCGGGCGGCTGTTCGTGGCGAATCGGGACAGCGACGCGGTCGCGGCGATTAGCCTGGATGATCACAACAATTACGAAATCATCAACGTGGGCAGCCAACCGTTCGATATGGTGGCGGCGCGAGATCGGGTGTTCGTGACGAATTTCAATTCGCACAGCGTCTCGGTGATCGACGCGGGGCGGCTTGAGGTGATCGCTACGGTGGAGGTGGCGCGGTATCCCACGATGATGGCGATATTCGACGACCGCGTCTACGTCGTGTCGTGGAGCGGCGCGGTCACGGTGCTCGATATGAACGGCGCGGTGCAGACCTCGTTCGGGCTGCCAAGTGAGACGTTCGACATCGCGGTGAACCCCGCGACGGGGCTGCTCTATATCACCAAGCGGGATGGGCAGGAATTGTTGGTGGTGGATGGCGCGGGGAATATTTTGGATCGGGTGAAGATTGCCAAGACGCCCTATTCGCTCGCGGTCAATCCGTACACGCATCATGTTTACGCGGTGGCGGCGGAGAGCGATCGGCTGTATATTTTCAATTTGGATACGCTGGGCGACAGGTACATAGAAATCGCGGACCAGGGCGGTATGTGGGGCGGCGAGGGAGTGCTGCTGCTCGGCAATGAGATTTATATCGCAAATTACGGTGATGACTCGGTGACGATTTGGGACGATAGCGCGTGTGTGGTGGGTGATGTAGTGACGCCGACGCCAACGCCGACGCCACTGTGGCAGTATTTCGCGAATACCGCGCAGGATTTGAACAGATTGTATATGATCCCCGCGGCGGGTGGCGGCGATGACGACGGCTGGGCGGTGGGAGAGAACGGCGCGGCGGCGGTCTACACGGCGGGCGGCTGGCATCATATACTCAGCCCGACTGATCGGCATCTGTACGGGGTCGCGATGCTGCACCGCGCCGCGGGGTGGGCGGTGGGTAACGATGGGGCGATTCTGCGCTTCGTGGATAATGCGTGGCGGATAGAGCTGGCACCGACGACGCGCGATTTGAAGGATGTGGAGGTCTACGCGCCCGACGAGGCGTGGGCGGTCGGCGCGGCGGGAACGATTTTGCGCTACGATGGCGCGAATTGGGTGGTGGTCGGTTCGCCGACGACGCAGCAGTTGAACGCGCTGGATATGTGGGGGAACAGCGCGGGCTGGGCGGTGGGGGAGAACGGCGCGATTATTCGCTACAATGGGAGCAATTGGAGCGCGGTGAGCGGTCCGACGACGGCGCGGCTGCGGGATGTGCAGATATGGAGCGCGGAGAGCGCGTGGGCGGTGGGGAACGAGGGGACGATTTTGCAGTACGTAGCGGGAGCATGGGCAGCGCGGACGAGTCCGGTGGAGGTGAAGCTGCGCGCGGTCGGGATGTCCGCGGCGAACGATGGATGGATTATGGGCGACGACGGCGCGATTTTGCGCTACGAGAATGGGGAGTGGCAGGTGAGCGGCAGCCCGACGTTCAATCGGCTCAACGCGGTGTTTATGTTGTCGGAAAGTGAGGGCTGGGCGGTCGGGAATAATGGGGTGGTGCTGCGGTATGGGGAGTAAAGAGTAACGAGTAAGGGGCAATGGAACATTTGCCACTAATTGCACAAATTAACACGAAAAAGCAGAAAATCAGTGAAAATTCGTGAAATTAGTGGCAAGAAATAAGTTGTATGCTGAACTAGCCACGCGAAATCCCAAAGAACTGTAATTGTTTAACTCTATACAGGCTTTTTACTGCGCGGTACTTGGTGACAGTTGCGGCAGCGCGCTTCGTAAGCTTCTTTTGCACCGACCATAATTACTGGGTCGTGATAGTCCGCGGGTTGTCCGTCGATGAGGCGCTGCGTGCGGCTGGCGGGCGCGCCACATTCTACGCAGATGGCTTGGAGTTTGTCCACGTGTTCCGCCTGCGATATGAGTATCGGCATGGGGCCGAAAGGTTCGCCGCGAAAATCCATGTCCAACCCCGCGACGATAACGCGCATGCCGCGATCAGCTAGATTATTGCACACCTCCGCGATAGACCAATCGAAAAACTGCGCCTCGTCGATCGCGACTACTTCTGTATCCTCATCGACCTGCGTCAAAATCTCAGCTGCTTCTTCAACGACGCTCGCTTCCCAGTGTATTCCATTGTGGGAACTAACCTTTTGGGGCGCGTAGCGGTTATCCAGCTTGGGTTTGAATACCTGAATCTTTTGCTTGGCAATTTCGGTGCGGCGCACACGGCGGATTAGCTCCTCGCTCTTACCACTGAACATGCTGCCGCAGATAACTTCGATCCACCCACCATCGTATCTTTTGTGATGATACATTTTCATTTTCCTCGTTACTTAAAAGGTTCTTCTGGATTTCGCGTGGTCATAAGAATAAAACTGCCACGAATTACACTAATAGGACTTACGCAAGTTCAGGCTAATTTTACCGCTGAGGACGCGGAGAACGCTG
>CAZSIG010000175.1:0-7398 GCA_964606195.1 uncultured Anaerolineales bacterium | reverse complement strand
AAAACGGCAGGTATGGAAACCTGCCCTACCCCACGAATCCGCGTAGAGCCGTTTTTTATCAGGCTGTCAATATGACTTTTAGCGAATATTTATGACCACAGATACAGTGAAAGAAGTTTTTTGCTTACCTTTCCGCGACCGCTGTACTTTTTCGCGTTCAATAACTACGTGACTTCGGGATTTTGCCAATGAATGACGCGGTAGCTTATCAAGCTTCAGCGACTCCCTTTTTCTGTGTCACGTAGACTTGATTTCTCAAGTTTGTATTTTGAGAAAACTTTACTCCGCGCCTCTTTCATCGTCCTCGCCGCGCCTCCGCCGTTCTTTTCGGGCTATGTAGACCACTGCCTCACTTCCAGCTAAGGCGGCTAAAGATAACGCGAAAAACACTCCGGGAAAGAAAAAGTACGCTACAATAAACGCGATGATACTCCAAAGTACAATCAGAACGATAGTAACCCCCCAGTTTCCCAAGATGACTATAAGGGTACTACGTAAGTTCTGCCATAAATTAGGATCATCGCGCTCGAACATCACCGGGAAAAAGTAGAATTGTAGGGCTAACCAGAAAAACATGACGACAATCCATAGTCCCAATGCCACAGCCTCAAATGATCTGCCTCTATAGAAATTCAAGCTGTTCCACATTACCGCGACAAAGATCAGGTTACCCACAAGGTATACATAGCCTTGACGCCAATAGCTTTTGATCCCCTCCATGAAAACTGCCCATTTAATGGCGCGCTCTTGCGCCACAGTGTAAGCGACGTAGTAAAATCCAACCGTTATGGGCGCGGCATAGACTATCGCGATCAGCATGGCTAACGGCAGAATGATTACTGGGGGGACACTAATTGCGACACCAGCGGCAATCAGTATTACCGCGAATAAAAAGGATAGCGCGATTAACCCGTTAAGCCCAAACAACCAAAAGGCTTCATCAACGTAATCCTTGATTGTTTTCTTCGCGATGATAAACCCCTCTTGAAAATTCTTGATCAGGTCGTTCATAAAAAACTCCTCTAAAAATTCGCATGTTACAATATAGTCGCGGGGTTTACTTACACAGAAGGCACGAAAGGGAATTCGTGCCTTCTAAATCAGATATCAAGTTTGATTTTATCGCTCAAACTAGAACGGGCGCGGCGCGATGTCGATTAAATAGCCGTACCGCGCCTTGAATTCATCGAGGGCCAAATTCGTCTGCGCGGCCATACGTGCTAGAAACATATCATCGTCAGCGTGTTCCTTTTTCAAGCGAATCATGAACTTATACGCGGATTTGTAAGTAAAAGAGTCGATCTTTACCTGGCGCACTTCCGTTCGCCCCGTCTCTGGATCCATTATATCGTCAAATGGAATCGGTGCAATCTGGTTTTGTTGAATGGTGATAGTAGCTCCATCACCGTCCCGAATTAAGAAATCGACCGCGGCTTCGCCCAAACTGCGCGTGTAATCGATGTCAAAAGCGATGGGATCAGCACAACGCAACTCATATCCTAGTTCTTTATCTACAATACGAATGTCGATTCCCAGATTTAGCAGGTCTTTGCGCAACGCTTTTTTGAGAATATCGGAGAAGTTAACTTCCGATAAGCGGATATGACCATGCGCGTCGCGCTCTACATGTTCTAGAACCTGCAGATCCTCATGCGACATCTGTTCAATCACGCCTTCCGCGACGAGAGCCACGCCATAATGCTTACCCTCTGCCAATCGTCTGATCAACGAGGTCGCCAATATATCGACCACCTCTTGTAAGCGGATCTCGCGGTCGCCCCATTCTTCGGGGATCAGAGTCAAAGTCGCGCCGGAGCTTTTGCCGATTCCTAGAGCTAGATGCCCCGCCTTACGGCCCATCGTCACAACCAAAAACCACCGTTGCCCCGTAATCGCATCTTCCATCAAATTCATGATGATTTTTGAGCCTAGTTCTCGCGCCGTTTCATAACCAAAGGTGCGAATCTCTTCTGGTAAAGGCAAGTCATTATCGATCGTTTTAGGTACGTGGACTGTCCTGATTCTAATTCCCATATGCTTTTGAGCGTAGCGCGCCACACGAGATGCCGAATACGCGGTATCATCCCCCCCAATCGCTACGAGACGATTTATCCCCGCGTCCATTAACGCCCCTACACAATTTGCGAGCAACTCATCGGATTTTGTGGGATTTGCCCGCGAAGTGCGCAGGAACGATCCCCCGTCGCGGTGAATTCTGCTTATATCGTCTATAGTCAAAACGCGCGATACTATTTGCCTTTTCATTAAATGTTTGAAACCGTCATAGATTCCGATTACCTCAAATCCATTATTGACAGCTTCAATCGTCGCGGAGTGGATCACTCCATTGATCCCCGGCGCGGGGCCCCCACCGACTAAAATTCCTATTTTTTCTTTGCTCTTTTGGCTAATCATAAACAAACACTCCTTATCAATAATCCGTAAAGCGCGAAACGTGATGATTATGCGACAAACTGATCATTACATATCAAGTCTTACGTGTTCTTTCCGCTCTATATGCTACTGTATAGCCGAACCACTCCGCTAATTTTATCATATATATCGCGATGGGACAAAACAAACCACGAGATGCGACAGGATTGCGTCCTAAATGTTCTCTCGACAGAGTTAATGATACCGCGCCTGTAATACTCGCGCGACTTGCTTGCTTTCCGTGATATCCATACCTAATTCCAATGTTAATGGACTTCCATCAACGTCGGTAAAAGGATAACCATAGAACTGGTAAGTTCGTCCTTCAGACGAGATCCATTCCCACTCTACGAGATTGTTGGCATCTAACACCGCGGCTGACGGACAATCAGGGCATGGCTCGTCGCGCCCGCGCATAATCTCATAACACAGTTTATGACCGGGTTCACCGAAATGTTCACAAAAATAGCGATTGGTGAAACGGATAGAATAATCTGCCGCGCGCAAGCAGACGGAGACCGGCAGCATATCCAGCACGGCAAATAATCTTTGTTGCTCTGCTTCTAAAGCCTCTTTTGCCCATTCACGCTGAAGCGCCGCGCCGAGCGCCCGCGCCGCGGTCCGCAGGGCTTCAACTTCCGCGTCCAACCATCTTCGCTCAGTAGTGCATTCATCGAAACCGACAAGCCCGTAGAACTGACTTTCAACGAAAACGGGAATCGCTAAAAGGGACAAGATATTCTGTGTTTTCATAAACTCTTGTTCCTCTGGCGGCATGTCGCGAGTCAATTCCCGAATAGCCTCACCGCGTTTCAACTTATCTTCCCAACGTGCCCAGTATGGGAAACGCTGAAGCTCCGCGCTCTTGTCCACTTGGGAGACAATACCCGGCGCTACCCAATCGTCGAGCATACGCATATAAAGTTTGCCATCTACTCCCTCGAAGTTCTCGAAGAGGTAAGCGCGACTTACATTAGCAGCCTTACCCAATCTCTCTAAAGCGGCTGAAATACTCGCCTTAAGCTCCACCGGCTGTAACAGTGTGGCAGCTACGAATCCCACAGCCTTTAGAATATCCTCGCGCCTTCGCAACGCCTCTTCCGCCAGCTTGCGCTCTGTGATATCGCGGACGATAGAAAGCACCAAATTGGGACCATCATCTGTTTCCGCTATCAATGAGGTGCTGATCTCCACTGGGATACGTGTGCCATCGCGGTGCATGTCTACAGCCTCGAAAGGCACACCGTTATATTGTGCCAGTTCTTGCGCGATAACGCTGCCCGTTTGTCCGCGCACTTCAGGGGCTTGTAGTTCGGGAACTTTAATCTGTAGCAATTCTTCGCGACTGTATCCCAACAAATCGGCGGCGCGTTGATTTACATCAATGATTTCGTCCTTGTCGTTTTCCAGAAAGATCGCGTCATTGGCACGTTCAAACAGCTTGCGATAGCGTGCTTCACTATCGCGCAATGCCTCCTCGACCAATTTCCGTTCGGTTATATCTCGATTGCTGGCGCGGCAGCCGCTATAATCTCCCTGATCGTTATACACTGGCCGGCAAACGTGATGCAACCAACGTTCATTATCCTCTCGCGTAATAATGCGAAAATCCCAAGACCAAGTCTCTTGGCTGTGCAGTTCGTTTTTTAAGTGTTCAACTACAAACTCCCGGTCTACGGGATGAATTATATTCTCCATTATACTTGAATCGTCAAAAAACTCCGCGGCGGTATATCCCGTAATACGTTTGCAGGAGGGTGAGACGTAGATGAAATCACCATCGAGACCGCGCCAATATTCCCAGTCATACGTGAAGTCCGCGACGGTGCGGAAGCGTTCCTCACTCTCCCGCAACGCCGCTTCGGTCTGTTCCCGCTCCGTTATATCAGTCACTACGGCAAATGAACCAGCGAAATTGCCATCGGTGTCAAATAGCGCGTTGGGGGATATAATAGTATGTACCTTGCTACCATCTTTATGATTGATGACAAGTTCATAGGATTCGCGTTCCCCCCGACGCCGTTTAGCTAGTTGTTCTTCTAATATACTACGATTATATTCATCAAGAGATTCCGCGAATTTGCGCCCTATTATCTCATCTTGAGAATATCCCAACATTCGGCAAAAACTTTCATTGGCATAAGTCAAAGTGGAGTTCGCGTCGCCGATTATCAATCCCTCGGTCATCGTCTCGACCAACTCGCGATAGCGCGCTTCGCTCTCGCGTAGCGCATCCTCAGCGCGTTTACGCGCCGTAATATCCATCGCGACTCCCCCAACCAACGGCGGCTTATCTTCGCGAAATATGGGAAACTTACGCGTCTCGTAGTACGAGGGATATTGGCTGCTATCTTCTACTGCTTCCACTCTCACGACTAAGCCCTCTTTCAACGCTCTACGGTCATCCGCGATCATCATATCTGCCACATCTGCGGGGAAATAGGCGTGCGCGGTCTTGCCAAGCCACTTGTCCGCCTCGAACTTCTCGATCATGTGTCGATTGGCGTAGATAGTGCGGCTGTCTTTATCCTTGATGAACGCCGCGGCGGGTAACTGATCCATAAATTGTGAGAAGCGCTCCTCCGACTCTCGTAAAGCCTCAATCGCCTGTTTGCGCGCGGTTATATCGCGAAAGCTCGCGACGGCTCCATATATTCGCCCTTCCTCATCCAACAACGGCGCGGCATTGACCGATATCCATTTCAACCCCTCCCCCTTAGCAATAATGCCATGCTCCAGTTCCCTAACTTCGCGCTCTTCTCGCAGGGCTATCGACAGCGCTAAATCCTCTGGAGGATACGGGACACCCTGACTATCGACACTATTCCATATTTCCGCGTCATAAAACTCTCCTACAATCTCATCACGCCCCAAACCTAGAACCTTCTGAGTAGCCCGATTAGCATAGGTAACTCGACCATTCAAATCCACCATAATCACCGCATCCACCATAGTCTGTAACATTCTATCCAGTTTTCGTTCCGCCTGCCGCAGCGCGCCTTCTACCCGTTTACGTTCCGTCAGCTCTTTTTGAACTGAGGTATATAACCGCGCGTTATCAATAGCTGTCGCTACCTGATCAGCCATAGCTTGCATAACCGCGATGCTGGCCTCGTCAAACGCTGCTGCCTCTGTGCTTTGCACTGTCAAAGCCCCGATGATCTGCCCGCGTGACCGTAGCGGCAACGCCATCTCTGAACGAGTACGGGGCAACAAGGGGTTATCAAAACGAACAGCCTCCTCCCCTACATCCAATGCGATACGCGCCTCTGCCTGTGCTACACATTGCCCGATCATAGACGCGCCACCCACCTTCAATTTATGCTCTTGGGTTACCATCTGTTGTCCTGGCCACCCTGTTCCAGCACGTAGCACCGCGTATTCTTGTTCCGCGTTAACCAGAAACAACCCCACATAGTAAAGTCCAAAGCGCTCACGAATCAGCTCTACAGACTGTGCCACCAATTTATCTGTGTCCAGAATGGAGGACGCGGCGCGGCTCACTTCGGCAGCCGTCTGCAATTGCACATTACGCCGCAGCAGATCATCCTCTGCCCGCTTGCGTTCTGTAATATCGCGAATAATGGTAATAACGCGCATAACCTTGTCCCCCTCAAAGACAGGAATCTTACGCGTTTCGGTATAAATTGCCTTGCTACCTATTTTACCATATTCTTCGGTTATGACAGATTTGCCAGTGTTGAATACCTTTTGGTATTCATGTCTCACTTTATTAGATAAAAACGGGAAAACCGCGAACAAATTCTGCCCAATAACGTATGGGTCTCGTTCCAATTCTACACACCACTCCTGAAAAGCTGTATTAGTTATAATAAAACGCATATCTTTATCTACGACATGCAACACATCACTCAAGGCATCTATAGTCGTCCGATGTTGCAGTTCGGACATCAGCAAAGCCTCTTCTGCTTCCTTACGCGCGGTAATGTCACTGATAGCGGTGCGAATCTGGCTATAAACTTCTTGACTGTCTTGCACCGCGATACTGTCGAATTGTACATGAATTTGTTTACCATTCTTCCGCAAAAGTTTAAATTCACCGGTCTGTCGCGTTCTAGTAGCTAAAACTTGTTGGCAATGCCGATGAAATTTGTCCTGATCCTCCGCCGCGATGAATAAAGCCAGCGATTTTTTAAGTAGGGCATCTTTTTTTACCCCCAGTAAGGTCGCGCCAGTGAGGTTAGCTTCTATTATCAAGCCGTTTTCATTCAAAGTAAAATATCCAATAGGTGCGAAATCGTAAAGGTCGGTATATTTACGATTTGATTCTCTCAACTCCTGTTGTGTTCGGCGCAATCGTTCACTTTGTACTTCCCACTCGATCTGGTGAATCTGTAACTCTCGAATGAGTCGTTGGGCTTCCTCTTCCGTCATCTCCTCTAAATCTTCGGGTTGCTCGCGCAATCTCTCTTCAGCATAGCTGCGAATACTCGCGGAATCTCTTTCCTCTTCTTGCTCTTGTCCCAAACGCCTGAAGTTAGGGTCTGTGATTACAACGAAGTTATCACTCCCGTAAGGATTATAGACGTAGGCATCCGCGCCCCAGTCGTTCATCCACTGTTTGTCATCACACAAGTATCGAAACTGATAGGCGCGGCCGAGTTCCAACTCAATGGTCAAAGTCCATTTCCCCGTGCTATCGCGACCAAACGGGTGTGAAGCGCGATTCCAATTATTGAAGTCTCCCACTAAATGTATCGTTTCTGCCCAAATACTATCAGGCAACACAAACATTATTCTAGCTATCGTTTCATTTTCAGTCTCCACAAAACTCTTACGAATCATCGTTTTCCCCTCAATTTATATTCGTATCAACACCGCGTCAGAACTTCCCCATTCCCTAACTAACTCTTTCACTAAGAATTTTCCCAAAATCGTACATCTCGGCACTGGTTCAGTTCTATTGGATTTCGGATAAATCAACGCAATTTAATCACGAATGTC
>CAZSIG010000174.1:0-7432 GCA_964606195.1 uncultured Anaerolineales bacterium | reverse complement strand
GCCAGCGCGGCGCGTCCCCCCGCGAAGATCGCCAGCATGTCGAACATGACCTGCGTCGTGCGCGTCGAGAACGCGCCGGTGATGACCGGCTTGTGTGAGTGCCGCAGTACCAGATACAAGCGGTACAGGTCACCGATCTCTTTAGGAATTTCGTTACAAACGATGGCGGTGGACTGCGCGGCGTACTGCGGCAGCATCTCCGCCACCTTAATCACGCGTATTAAGTCGGCGGTGTGTGACGGCTTGTGCTCCAGCGTCTCTGGGTCGAGGATGTGCACACCCGACGAGCCGGGGTCGAAGTGCACCGCGTCACCGCCGTAGCGCAACACCGGCTCGCCCGCGCGGTTATGCAGGAAAAACTCGTGCGGCACGGTCTCTAGGGCGCGCCGCGCCACTTCCGCGGGGATACGCGCTACCTCACTCTCGCGGTCGATCTGCGCGCCCGCCGCCGCCAATAGTTCCATCGCCTCCGGCGCCTGCACTTTGACGCCGGGGTTCATCAATAACTGGAACGCCTCGTCCAGTATCCGTTCTACAAGTTCTGGGGTTAGTAGTTCAATTTTAGGTTGCATATTATTCATCATATGTCACAAATATTTTCTTACTAAGTTGTTTTTCATCTGCTATGTTCCCGTAACCAACGACTAAGTTCGCGGCGGTGAATTACATCTAACAAATGCACTTCATCTTTCGCTACTTCGTACAATACGCGGTAGTTACCAACACGCAGCCGTTCTATAGGCGGATCAGTGGCGCTTAGCCGTTTGTGCTGATGAGTAGGAAAAGGGTCATTACGCAAAGCTGATACCGCGGCTTTCAATCGTTTTTGATCGTTAGGAGGAACTTGTGCATTGACGCGTTCAATCAGATCTCGCGGAATAATCAGTCGATAGCTCATTCGTTTAGCCATTCCTCTATCTCTTCTTCTGTCGCGATATCACCGCGCGCGATGGCGGCGCGTGCCAGATTTACTCGCTCCCGCACTTGAGGTAGGCTAGTCAACAGCCAGTCCTCTAACATTTCATCTGCTAAAGGCACCAATAAGCCACAAGGCTCCCCCGCGTCGGTGAGCACAAATTCCACCTGTTCCGTTTTCATACGCTTGAAAACTTCAGCACTTTTTGTCGCTAAGTCCTGTATAGCTATTCCTTCGATAGTAGGCATACTCCTAGCTCCCTTCCACCGCCGCGATAATCCGTGCCAACTCCGCCGACACCGCCGCGTCGAGCGGGTCTGGTTTAGGGGTCGCCAAAATCTGCCGCGCCTTGGCGCGCGCCCACTCCCGCGCCCCATCCCGTTTCTGCTCCCATTCGTTGTACGGACGCCGATCCATGAATTTCGGCATCCACAATTCGCGCATATGCTTGCGCGTATGTTTCTGCGCCAGGAAATTGCCCCCCGGACCGACCGCGCCGATCACGTCGAGCGCCAGCGTCTCGTCATTCACCGCGATACCCTGCATCATCTGATAGACAAGGTCGAAAATCTCACAGTCCATCAACATCTGCTCGTAAGACCAGATGCGGCTGCCGTGCAACAACCCGACGCCCAACAGCATGTCGGACATCACGATAGACGCCATAAAAGTTGACAGACTGTTGTCAATCCCCGCCTGCCAATTCGGCTCCTTCGCGCCGGTCGCGAACGAACCCATCGAGAGCGGCACGTTGTAGAAATCAGCCAGCACATTAGTCGCCGCGCCGAACAGAAAATCCTCGGGACCGCCGCCGGTATACGCGCCGGTGCGCAAATCGGACGCGGTCTGCGCCGCCGCGTAAAATACCGGCGCGCCCGGATACGCGAGCTGAATCAAGGCTAGTCCGCTGATCACCTCCGCGTTGCCGACCGCCAGCGTCCCCGCCATCGTCGCGGGGCCCGTGGTCAGGCACGAAGCCATCGTCATAAATCCCGAAGGCACGCCCGCCTCCGCGGCGATTAACGCGGCGTCCACACTGCCACCATCGTGTCCCAGTGGCGGCGCGGTGCACTGCATGATCGAGATCACCGGGCGCGCGCGCAGCGCGTCCCAGCCGCCCGCGACTGCCGCCGCCATCTCCATCGCCGCGCGCGCCTCTTCTTCGGAATAGACGCTCTCTGTCTGCACATGCTTGGTCGAATTTTCCCACACGGCGCGCAGTTCATGCAACCCGCGCGATTGGGGCGGGCAATCCTGCGCCGAGACCGCGACCCAATGAAATGCCACCTCCTCCAGATAATCCGCGACGCGAGCGATTTCGCCCACATCCTGCAAGCAAGAACGCCGCCGCTCATTCGTTTCGAGGTCGATTACCTCCACGCCGCAGCCGTCGGTGCCCGCGAAGACGTGATTGCCATCCATCATCAGGTCTTGCGACTCATCGCGCGCCGCCAGCGCGTACGCGGGTGGGGCATGTTTCAGCGCGTCCTCGATGACCTGTCCGGGCACTTTGACGATCATGCTGTCGCGGTCTACTGTCGCGCCGTGCTCCTCCCAAATGTCTAACGCTCGTGCGGAAGGAAACCTGATGCCAATATTCTCAATAATGTCCAACGTCGCGGTGTGCACGCGCTGCACATCCTCATCACTGAGGATATTCAGGCTCAAGCGCGGGTTGGTGATCGATTTGATTTTACCTGCCATGATACACTCCTTTATATTCCTACTAAGCCCTTCGCCACCGCGACCGCGCCGATCGCGTCTTCGCTGTAGCCGTCCGCGCCGATTTCGGTAGCCCAATCTTTGGTCACCGGCGCGCCGCCGACGAGCACCTTGACGTTGGCGCGCAATCCCGCCTCTTCCAGAGAATCGATAACCACTTTTTGGCTTACCATCGTAGTAGTGAGCAGCGCGCTCAGCCCGATAATGTCCGCCTCGACCTCTCGCGCCTTCTCTATAAACTGCGCGGTCGGCACGTCAATGCCCAAGTCGTAGACCTGAAAACCGGTCGCGGTCAGCATCGTGCCGACGAGCGTCTTGCCGATTTCGTGAATATCGCCCTCGACTGTCCCCAGCACCACTTTGCCCAACATCTGGCGTTCCGTACCGCGCCGCGCCATCTCCGGTTCCAGCACCGCGACCGCTGCCTTCATCGCCTCGCCCGCCAGCACCAAATCGGGCAGGAACATATTACCGCGACTGTACTCGTCGCCCACGTGATTAACTCCTACTACAAATCCTTTATTGATAGCCTCGAGTGGGTCAATGTCTTTTTCGACGGCTTGCTGTGCCAACGCCGCCGCGTCGTCAGCCTCCCCATCGATTACGCTCTGCGCCATCGCGTCGAATAACTCTTGTTGCATGAATTGTATCCTCCTAGTCGTTAAGTTTTTATTTGGTTAGTTGATCTAATCAGTGCTTGTACTAAAAAGCACAACTTTTGTCGGACAGTATAGTAATCAAGGTGCGACGCGCTTTCTGAGCGCGTCGCACTCTCAACATCTACGATGATTCCTTTGTAGTATGGGGGTTGTTTGGAGAAAAATTATATTTTACAATCTAACAAATGTCAAATATGTTGCTTGCCAAATCGGTGTAATTACGCTATCATACCGCGAGGTTGTGAGATGCTTAACTCCCCGCGAGTTTGAATCTTGCGAGGAGCTAAAAACGACTCTACGCGGATTTGTAGGGTAGGGCAGGTTTCCATACCTGCCGTTTTTACCGATGATATAGAATGGCGGCTAAGAAAGCCGCCCTACGCGGGCATTTGCCAGGTCACGATCGTAGCATCCATAGCCGTTTACCCCACGAATCCGCGTTGCCCCTTGAAAATTACGAGAGGCATGAACCAAGAGATACTGATTGAATTACAAAATGTTCGTCACGAATACACCACCGGCACCGCGACAGCTATTCCCGCCCTACGCGGTATAGACTTAGCGATAACTCGCGGCGAATATCTGGTCATCGTCGGACCGAACGGCGCGGGTAAATCGACTTTGGCTAAACTCCTCAATGGGCTGCTGCTGCCCACCCACGGCGATGTGCGCGTCAAAGGATGGAACACACGCGACGCCGATCGCAAGATCGCTATCCGCCGCGCCGTCGGCATAGTGTTTCAGGTGCCCGATAACCAGCTAGTCGCGACGACCGTCGAAGCGGATGTCGCGTTCGGTCCCGAAAATCTAGGCGTGCCGCGAGCGGAGCTTGCCGCGCGCGTGGACTGGGCATTAACTGTAGTGGGCATGACCGCGCACCGCCATCGAGCGATACATACCCTCTCCGCGGGCGAGAAACAGCTCGTCGCGCTCGCCGGCGTCATCGCCATGCGCCCACAGTGTCTGGTGCTCGACGAGGCGACCGCGCTGCTCGATCCACACAGTCGCGGCGCGGTGCTGCAGGTCGCGCGGCAACTACATGAAGCGGGCACCACCATCGTGGCGATAACCCATCACATGGCAGAGGCGTTGGAGGGGCAGCGCGTGGTGGTGATGAACGAGGGGCAAATCATATTGGATGACGCGCCGCGCGCGGTGTTGTCGCAGATCGAGGAACTGCGCGCCCTGCGGCTAGATGCTCCCGTCCCCGCGGCGGTATCGTATAATCTCCATCGGCGCGCGCCCACTTTCCCCGCTGGGCTGCTGACTGTCTCCGAGTTTGCTGACGTGGTGATGAGCTGCCCCTTTGCGGATGCAGGTACCGCGCCCGTTGTCCCGCCCCACTCGCGTCGCGCCGCGCCGATTATCGAGGTGCGTAATTTGCAGCATACCTACATGAAAAACACGCCGCTCGCGGTAGAGGCGCTGCACGGCGTGGATATGGAGGTGGGCGCGGGCGAGGCGGTCGGTATCATCGGGCGCACCGGCGCGGGAAAATCTACGCTGGTGCAGCATCTCAACGGGCTGATTCGTCCGTCCGCGCCGGGGCAAGTGCTGATAAATGGCGCGGATTTGAGCGACCCCAATCTGGACATACGGCGCGTACGGCAGCAAATCGGCTTGGTCTTTCCCTCACCGGAGCAGCAATTGTTTGCGCGGTTGGTGGGCGACGATATCGCCTTCGGTCCCAAGAAACTCAATCTGCCGCGAGCTGAGGTGCGGGAGCGCGTCATGTGGGCGATGGAGATGGTGGGGCTGGACTTTGAGAAGTTCAAAGACCGTCAAACGCTCACCCTCAGCGGCGGAGAGCGGCGCAAAGCCGCGATTGCCGGTGTGTTGGCGCTGCGCCCCGAAGTGCTCATCATGGACGAGGCGACCGCGGGGCTAGACCCGCGCAGCCGTTACGACTTGATTCGCCGCCTGCAAGATTTACACCGCGCACAAGGTATGACGTTGATTATGGTTAGCTCTAATATGGAAGACTTAGCCGAGTTGGCGGAGCGGATTTACGTGCTCGACGCGGGGCGTACGATGTTGAGTGGCGCGCCGCGCACGGTTTTCGCGCAGCCGGAGGTGCTGGCGCGGTATGGCTTGGGCATCCCGTCGGCAAGCGAGATTTCATTGGAACTGCGAGCACGCGGCGCGCCGATTTCGCACATCGCCCTGACCGCGCCGGAGGTGGAGGAGGTGGTATGGAAGATTTTGAGTTTCTGAGGCACGTCACGATCGGGCAGTATATCCCCGGAGATTCGTTGATACACCGCCTCGACGCGCGCACCAAACTCACCGCCGCGGTGCTATTGACATTAGCCATCTCGTTCAATCTGTCGTACATCGCCAACGTGATATTGCTGATTTGCAGTTTCGCGCTGGTCATCATCTCCGGCATCTCGCTGCGCTACATGCTGGGCGGATTGAAGCCCGCGTTGCCGCTCATCATCGCCCTCGCGGTGCTGCAACTGCTGTTCTACGGTGAGAACTTTCATATTCCGCACCGCGAGACCATGACGATTTTCAAATGGGGCATCGTGCACATCACCACCGCGAGTGTGCAATTGGTGATAATCTCCAGCCTGCGCTTTTTGCAATTGTTGTTTCTAACGAGCCTGCTGACCAACACCACGCCGGTCACGGAACTGAGTCGCGGGGCGGAGAACATGCTGCGACCATTTAATCGCATCGGTGTACCGGCGCACGAGATGGCGATGGTGCTGACCATCGCGCTCCGCTTCGTGCCGATTTTCGCGGAGCAATTGGAGGTGATTATGAAGGCGCAGGCGGCGCGCGGCGCGAACTGGGCGGCGCGGGGGCGGTGGCGTTTCGTGCAGACGACGCGGCAGATGCTCGTGCTCATCGTGCCATTGTTCATCGACGCTCTGCGCCGCGGCGAGGATTTGATACTCGCGATGGAGGCGCGGTGTTACACTGGCGGGCGCGGGCGCACTAACTTGCTAAGATTAGAGTTCGCGCGGCGCGATTTGATCGCGCTGCCGATTGTGGTGATTTTCACAGTGGTGATGATCGCGGCGCGGAATTGGTTTCCATTTTGAGGTGAGGAGACATACGCAAGCATAGGATAAATTTACCGCCGAGGATGTGGAGAACGCGGAGGCTTGAAGGTAGGGTTCTATCTGCATAGCGCAAACGACTTTTAATGAATGTTAATGAGTATCTATGATCGTGAAAGTCTTTTCTGTTTGCTTTTCTCCGCGTCCTCGGCGCTCTCGGCGGTGAGTTATAGTGCGATCTTTGCGTAAGTCCTGATATTCATAAACCGCGTTGAAGCAAAAGAGGTAAAAGTATTTGGCTGATGGCTAATGATTGTATAGTAGAGGAGTCAAAAATATGGAGCAAAATAAGGGAATGTCTAGTTTTTCGTTTAAAATGATGACCATAATTATGAGCATTCGCGCGTTTTTTCGCAATACTAAAGAGGAGGTTGTGAGAAGCGGCGTCAGCGCGGGACAGGTGGTTCTGGATTTTGGCTGTGGTATAGGACTATCTAGTATCCCCGCGGCGGAGATAGTGGGACCGCGCGGCAAGGTATATGCTTTGGATATACACCCGTTGGCGGTCAAAGAGGTCGAGAACAAAGCCAAGAAACGGGGATTAGCTAATGTGGAAACGATTCTATCCAGCAAAGATACCGGGCTTCCCGACGAAACGGTAGACACAACATTGTTATTCAACGTACTTCCGATGATTGCCGACCGCGCCGGAGTCATCAAGGAGATATACCGCGTCATGAAGTCAGGCGGTACGCTTGCCGTAACGACCGGATTGGGCGCGAAGGCATACGCGGGGGAAGCTATTGATCCTGCCAGTTTGGAACAATTGCTGAAAGATAACGGACCGTTCAAACTAAAAGAGCACGATGACAATTTCTACATTTTTGAAAAGATTTAGTGAATTGATTTTTATGTCGCTTGGGTGGCGCGTAGCCAATTGAACGCGAATAACGCAGGTTCGCCCGATTTACGCGGATTTTTTGTATTGCAAGTACCTTGTGCTTACCAAGAAAAAAATCAGCGTCTATTTTGCATGTTCGCTCATTTTTCCCTTTGCGTTCTTCCCGCTCGACGCGGCTCAATTGGGCAAAACTGTCGTATATATCGCGTTGCATTGTAATTCCTTT
>CAZSIG010000173.1:0-7436 GCA_964606195.1 uncultured Anaerolineales bacterium | reverse complement strand
CTTGACAAATCGCGTCATTTATGGTATACTTAGTGTAGTAAAAACAATAAGTCTGATTCAGCAAGAGAAAGGAGGCAAATGATGAGCATAACCATCGGCATAGACATCGGCACGACCTACGCCCGCGGCGCGGCGGTGGATAATCAGGGGCAGCCTTACCTTATCCCCGACCGCTACGGCGACGTGCATGTCCCCGCGGTAGTGCGCTATACGATGCACGGCCCCCAGGTTGGCTACTATCCAGCGCGGTTTCTCGTCACGAATTGGGAGAACACCGTGCGCGACATCACGCGGTTCATCGGGCGATATAGCGATATTCCCACACAGGTGCTCTCTGCCGCGCCCTTCACCGTCTATGAGCAGGGCGGCAAGGCTTGTTTCAATCTGCTGTATGATACCGCGACGCCTGACGAGGTGTACGCGCTGGTGGTGCAACATCTGGCGGCGCAAGCGGAGGCATATCTGCACGCCGATGTTGACGCGGCGGTAGTCACCGTCCCCGCCAACGCGGAAGACCGCTACCGCGTGGTGGTCAAGGAGGCGGTGGAGCGCGCCGGATTGCGCGTCCAGCGGTTGGTCAACCAACCGACCGCGGCTTTGCTGGGGGCGCGCGGCGCGGGCGTATCCAATCTACAGGGCAACGTCGCGGTGGTAGACGCGGGCGGCGGGACAACCGATGTGTCTATTGCGAATATAACGGGTGATGATGTGCGGATATTGGCGACGCGCGGCGATCCATATCTGGGGGCGCGCGATTTCTGTAATCGGTTGGCGGAGGAACTGGCGCGAGGATGGAGCATTGACCTCACCGGGACGCGAGCGAGCCGCGTGATGCAATTGGGGATATACCATGCCGCGGAAGAGGCGCTGCCGCGTCTGGCGAAGTACACGCAAACGCTGGTGGTGATTGAGCATGGCGCGGGCTTCGGGCGCGACTTGCAGGCATTGGTGCAGCGCGCCGATTTCGAGACCTGGATTGCGCCGCAGTTGACGCGCATCGCGGAGTTATGTCAGCAGGCGTGCCGCGATAGTCAATTGAGTGGCAAGGATATCGACGCGGTGTTATTGGTGGGGGGCGCGAGCCAAATCCCCGCGGTGCAGCGCGCTATCGCGCAGGCGTTCGGGCGCGCGGTCGATGAGTTGATTTGCCACGAGCCGTTGGCTTTGGCGGCTTACGGCGCCGCGCTGTGGGGGGCGCGCCCCGGCGCGACGGTGCGGGACGTGACGCCTTATCCGCTGGGAATCGATTGTTACGATAGTAACGATAACTATTTCTTGAGCGAGATTATCGCGGCGAACGCGCCGATTCCCACCCCCGCCGATGGTTATACGGGGCATTACCAAACGCGTAGAGTTGACCAGACTGAAGTTGATCTGAAAATTCTGCAATATCGCGGCGACAAACGCGGTGTCCGCATTCACCCCGATGAGTGTGAACTCTTGGGCGAATGGACGTTCAGCGGGTTGACGCCGGAAAAAGGGAAACACGCGCCTTTTACGGTGACATTTATGATTGATGAGAGTGGTATTTTACACATCACCGCGCACGAGAGAGACAAACCTAATATCCTGACCGCGCAGGTGAATAAGTTCTGAAACGGAGGTGAAATTATGAGTATTCCGACGATTACGATAGTGATTGCTCAGTGTGTCCAGCGCAGTTTTATCAGCCCGCTGCCCGGTCCCGACCCGCGCCTGAAGCCTTGTAAGCTGCATTGCGGCTACGCGAACGCGATAAGGTTGTTGGGCGGCGGACCGCGTAACCTGCCCAACAATTTGGAGAATTTCCTCGCGGCGGCGCACGGCGCTGATGGTCCGACGCCGGGGAGCGAGTTCGTGCATGTCGTCTACGTCGACGACGAGCATCGCGACGATGGCAGCGATTTGACGATGGAGCATTTTGGGCTATTCGGCAGGCATGCGGTGCCGGGTGAGACAGATGCGAACGGCTTAGAGGGGCATCTGGGCACCGGACGCACCGCGGAGTGGCGCAATCTCCAAAATGGGCGCACCCACGTCGTGCGCACGCCAGGGCTGAACGACAATATGTTCGGCACCGGGTTCATTCCGGTGATAACCAGCATCTGCCAAGAGGCGGAGGATGTCTACGGCGTCGCGCCGTCTGACATTCAAATTCTCAACATCGGTGGCTGGAGCATCATCAAGGAGCTGTTCTGCGGCGTGTGGGAGTTGATGCACCACGGCATTCCCGATTACCGCGACCCCACGAACCGCGAGGCGACGATTCGCTTTCGGCGTGTGGCGATGAGCGACGCGCTGTCTTACAGCGTGCAACGAGAGCATCATAACATCGCGCTGGAGATAACGGAGATTTTGGGGGGCGCGGTGCTGCGAAGCGTGGACGACGCGCTGGCGTATTGCGGGCTGCCGGTTAGCTGATAACCACCGTAGGGCAGGTTTCCAAACCTGCCGTTTGTGCTCATGAATCAACACAACGGCGGCTAGGGAAAGCCGCCCTACTAAGAAAGACCCAACACAATGGCGGCTATGGAAAGCCGCCCTACTAAAAAAGTCGCCCGACGCGGTTATGTTCGGACGCGCAGACCTGACAGGTTTCATAAACCTGTCAGGTTTTTTCGCGTCTGTGGTTTGCGAGAAGAGAAATTTTAATTTATACTGATATTTGGAATGTTTTTGAAAATATGAATCAATCTAATTGCTAAAAGAAGTGAGGTGGATTATGGAAACTGTAAACGAAAAAGTTAGCCAAGCTATTATGAATAACGCGCAGAGTTTAGCGGAGAAGATTGTGGCGCGGCAATACGAATTGCAACCGGAGATATGGGAGCAGTATGGAGAAAAAGGGCGCAAATTGGCGGTGCGCGATGCGAAATATCATCTCGATTACTTAGTCGAGGCAATCGCGGCATCCAGCCCGGCGCTGTTCACCGACTATATCGCGTGGGTCAAGGTGCTCTTCGCGGGGATAGACCTGCCGCCCGAATCTTTGGACGCCACTTTGAAATGTACGCGCGAGGTGCTAAATCAGGAATTGCCCACGGAGCTACGAGAGGTGGCGCGGCAATATGTCGAGGTTGCATTGGGAGAACTGCCGCGCCTACCCAGCGAACTCCCCTCAGCCATTGGTACAGACAATCAACTCGCGGACTTGGCGCAGCAGTACCTCGATGCCCTCTTGAAGGGCGAGCGGCATATCGCCAACCGCTTGATATTAGACGCGGTGGAGGCGGGCACGAGCGTCAAAGACATTTATCTGAACGTGTTTCAACGCTCGCAGCACGAAATTGGGCGGTTGTGGCAGATGAATAAAATCAGCGTGGCGCAAGAGCACTATTGCACCGCGGCGACGCAACTCATCATGGCGCAGTTGTATCCCCATATCTTCGCGATGGAGAAGATAGGGCACAAGCTGGTCGCGACCAGTGTGAGCGAGGAGTTGCACGAATTGGGCATTCGCATGGTCGCGGATTTCTTCGAGATGGAGGGATGGGATACCTTCTACTTAGGGGCTAATACACCCACTCGAAGCATTTTAGACACTATCGCGGCGCGGCGGGCAAATGTCCTTGCCATCTCAGTCACCATCGCGGCGCACATAAAGACCGCTGCAGATTTGATTGCCGCGGTGCGCACTACCGATCGTTGCCGCGATATCAATATTCTGGTGGGGGGATACGCCTTCAACACCGCGCCCGATTTGTGGCGCAAGTTGGGGGCGGATGGCTACGCCCGCGACGCGCAAGAGGCGATCGCGGTGGCGAATGGAATGATGAGTGATGCGTGAAGACGTGAAACGTGAAGACGTGAAGATGTGAAGACGTGAGGACGTGAAACGTGAAGACGTGAGAGGTTACACATTACGCATCACGTTTCACGCATCACGCATCTTTTTTGAGGAGGATGAAATTGAGCAACGACAAACTAACGGGCGGTATCTCGATATTGTGCAGTGAACGCGGCGTGGTTATGAAAATAATTCGTGACCAGTTAGGCATCGCGCAGTACATCAAGCCGGGGAATTCGTTCACCGATATTGTGGACGACGCGGCGGCGACGAAGGCGCGGCACTTGCTCGCGGATACGCGCGCTCAAGGGGCTACTTTTAATTGGGAGCTAAATGTGGTAATCGGCGCGGAGATAGTGTTGATGTATTTCAACGGCAGCACGGTCGCCGATGGCTTGCTTCTAGTCGGCGCGACATCGCCGGATGACTTGATAGAGCATTTCTACTCGGAGTTGATGAAGATAAACAACGAGCAGATGAACATGATGCGCGCCGCGTTGAAGGAGCAAGCCATCAGCGAGAAGATGTACCACGACATCGCGCGGCTGAACAACGAACTCACCAACACGCAGCGCGAACTAGCGAAGAAAAACGCGGAGCTACAGGCACAGCGCGAGTGGCTGCGCGTCACGCTCTCCAGCATCGGCGACGCGGTCATCGCGACCGACAAAGCGGGACGTGTCACCTTTATGAACTTGGTCGCGGAGAAGTTGACCGGGTGGCAGCAGGATGAGGCGGCCGGAAAATCACTTGGTGATATTTTCGTCATCATCAACGAGAAGACGCGCGCGCCGGTGCGTAGTCCACTGGAGGGTATGTCTGGAGACAGCGAGATCGTTTTTTTGGCGGACAACACCGCGTTGATTACCAAAGATGGTAGAGAGGTGCCGATTGACGACAGCGCGGCGCCGCTGGTGGACGACAAGGGGAATTTTCGCGGCGTCGTGCTGGTATTTCGCGATGTGACCGAGCGGAAGCGCGCCGCGCAGGCGTTGGAGACGGAACGTCAGCGGCTCTTCGCACTGCTGGATGGCTTGCCGGCTTATGTTCATCTGCTCGATGCTGACTATAATATCAGATATACCAACCGCTATTTTCGTGAGCAGTTCGGCGCGCCCAACGGCAAGCCTTGCTACGAGGTTATTCACGAATGCACTGAGCCGTGTGGAGATTGCGCGCCGCGGCATGTTCTTGATTCGGGGGTTCCCGGAGAGTGGCAGTGGACGCGCGACGATGGGCGGACGTACCGCGTTTATGACTATCCCTTCACCGACGTAGACGGGACGAGAGTAGTGCTGGAGTTAGGCATTGACATCACCGAGCGCAATCGCGCGATGGAGGCGCTGCGTGAGAGCGAGCAGCGGTACCGTATTCTGGCGGAGGCTGCGGAGGACTATATCACAATCGCCGACCGCGATGGAGTGTTTCATTACGTGAACGAAGTCACCGCGCGCGGTTTCGGAATGCCGCGAGATGAAGTAATTGGCAGAAGCATATATGAACTGTTTTCTGAAGATAAGGCGCGAGAGGTACATCAGCGAATTCAGCAGGTTTTTGAGTCTGGTAATTCGATATCAACCGAGGAATTCAGCGGCATTCCCGGGAGTATGCGCTGGGTAGATACGAAGGGGATACCGCTTAAAGATAAGTGGGGAAATGTCGACGCGGTGATGAGCGTCTCGCGCGATATTACCGCGTATAAACGCACCGCGCAGGCGTTGCAGGCGAGCGAGGCGAAGTATCGCCACATTATAGAGGAGAACGCCGATGGCATGATAGTGCTGGATAGAGAGGGAGACGTGCTGTTCGTGAACGCCGCGGCGGAGAAGTTCTTCGGGCGCGCGGCGGACGAATTGGTCGGCGAGGCGTTGGGCATTCCCGCGATAGTGGGCGAGGCGAGCCGCATGGAGGTGATTCGCCCCGGGCAGGAGATTCGCATCGCGGAGGTGCACACGGTGGAGACCGAATGGGAGAGTGAATTTGCCTATCTGGTAACGCTGCGCGATGTCACGGCGCGCGAAAACGCAGAGGAGGAGCTGCGCGAGAGCCGCGAGTGGTTCCGCAACATCGTGGAGAACGCCAGTGAGATTATTTACACGCTGACCGCGAATGGCGCGTTCACCTTTGTGTCGCCCACTTGGAAACAGATATTAGGGCACGATGTCGACGAGGTGAAGGGGCGCGGCTTCGCCGATTTTGTACATCCCGACGATATTCCGGTATGTCGCTCTTTCTTAGAAGAGGTGATGGCTACGGGGCATTCGCGAGAGGATGTCGAATACCGCGTCAGACATAAAGATGGGAGTTGGCGCTGGCATCGCTCTACCGGCGCGGCGGTCAACGATGAGGATGGCGCGCCGCTCTATTATGTCGGCATCGCGCAGGATGTGACCGAGCGCAAACAGGCGGCGGAGGAGTTGGCGCGAACTAATGAGGAGCTGAAACAGTTCTCCTACGCCATCTCGCACGACCTGCGCGAACCTCTGCGCATGGTGACGAGCTATATGAAGCTGTTGGAGCGGCGGTATAAGGATAAACTTGATGACGACGCGCGCGAGTTTATCTACTTCGCGGTGGATGGCGCGGAGCGAATGGATGGTTTAATCAAGGCGCTGCTCTCTTACTCGCGCGTCGATACGCGCGGCAAGGAGTTCGCGCCCACCGATTGTGAGGAGATACTGGAGCGCACGCTGCGCGATTTGCGATTTGCGATTGAGGAGAACGACGCGGTGGTGACGCATGACCCTCTGCCAACGGTGCTGGCTGATGCGACACAGTTGGGGCAACTGTTTCAAAACCTAATCGGTAACGCGCTGAAATATCGGGGCGAGGAACCACCACGTGTGCACCTCTCCGCAAGCCCCTCACCCCAAAGGGGAGAAGGAGAGTGGCTCTTCGCGGTGCGCGATAATGGCATCGGCATAGATGAGAAGCATTTCAAGCGTATCTTCGTCATCTTCCAGAGATTACACGCCAGAGGGGAATATGAGGGCACCGGCATTGGGTTGGCGACTTGTAAAAAAATAGTGGAGCGGCACGGTGGGCGCATCTGGGTGGAATCGCAGCCGGGCGCGGGTTCGACTTTTTATTTCACGCTTCTCGCGGTGGAGGAGATGGCTGAGTAGTCTTCAGTTGGTGTTTAGACTTCCAAAGTTTCGGAAAATTTCGGAAGTCTCGTCAGTAACAGCGCGTTATCGGCTCGCTCCAAGACCCCGTCTCGGGGGCGGCTATGCGTAAAGCGTCGCCCTATTCCCAAACGCCCCCGGGGACGGGGGCTTAGAGCGCAGGTATAGATGCGGTATAAGCTTAAGTTTGATGTATATAGAGGAATCAGGAAGGAAAATAGGCGCAATGGGGATTGTGCCCTGCGCAATACGTCAGGGCGGTATCCCCATACCGCCGCTACCGCGCCGGTTTTCGTTATTGGGGGAGAGCTATGTTCATGTAACCTACTCCGAAAATAAACTGGCGTTGGGGGAATGGCGCGGTTACCGGGCGATATGCTCATATAACCGCGCCGCGCCCCCCCTCACCCTAACCCTCTCCCCGATGGGGAGAGGGAATCGTGCTCGCCTCTCCCTGAAAGGGAGCACCCCTTCGGGTAGGCTTCGCGCAGGGGCAGGGGGCATATGCGTCAACTCAATTTTAGGGCGATGTAAATTTCTGGCGC
>CAZSIG010000172.1:0-7446 GCA_964606195.1 uncultured Anaerolineales bacterium | reverse complement strand
ATATGAACGCGTATGTGGGAGGCAAAACTATTCCTTTAAGAAATCTCCGCGTCCTTAGCGTTCTCTGCGGTAAATTGTAGTGCGATTTTGCGTAAGTCCTATAGCATTAATCAGTTAAATCAGAAAAAATCAGCGTTCCATTGGAGAGATTGAATGACCCCGCGAAATCCGCTTGCCGCTGAACTGCCGCGTGAGGTTTACATCGAAGTGACTAACCGCTGCAACTCGCGCTGCGAAACCTGCATCCGCACATTTGAACAACTGGAGCCATGGCGCGATTTATCTTTGACGGAGTTTAAGATCATCATAGCCCAATTTCCCGCGCTAGATCGAGTAATCCTGCATGGCATCGGCGAACCGCTGCTCAACGCGGAGTTGGCAGACATGATTTGTTATGTCAAAAGTATACACCCCACCGCGAAAGTATTGTTCAACTCGAACGCCATCCTATTGCACGATGAATGGCAGCACGCGCTCATCGACGCGGGCTTGGACGAATTTCGCATCTCGTTGGATGCCGCGACCGCGGCAACTTACGCCCATATTCGCGGCGTGGACGCTTTCGACGAGGTAATCGCCAACTTGCGCCGCTTCACCGATTTGTTAGACGCCGCGCCGCGTCCACGGCTATCGTTCTGGTTCACCGCCATGCGCGAAAACCTGCCCGAACTGCCCGATTTGGTCAATCTGGCAGTCAGTATTGGCGTTCCCGAAATCTACGTGCAAAGATTGGTGCTGATAGATCACGGAGTGGCGCGGGCAGAGCAGTCGTTGTACCACAGTTTACGCGCGCAGGAGGAAAACGCGCTAGCGGAAGCGGCACAGCGCGCTGCCGCTCACGGAATATTATTTCGCGCCTCTGGCTTGACCTCGCCGCAAGAGAGTCTACGCGGGGGTGCTGACTCGGATAAGCCCTGGTCGCGGTGTTATCGCCTGTGGACATCGACCTACATCACGGCGAACGGCAATGTGCTGCCCTGCTGCATCTCACCCTTTTCGACTACGAATTACGCGGGCATAGTCTTGGGTAACGTATTCGAGACACCCTTCGCTGAAATCTGGAACGGCGAGAGGTACGTAGCGCGCCGCACCGCGTTGTATACGGAGATGCCGTTGCCCCCCCCGCGAGTTGTGTGGGGCGCGGTGGAGTTTGTGAAAGGAGAGAGTGTATGCTGAAGAGAATCTATATAGATAATTTCCGCAACCTGGTGAATTTTGAGCTTTCGCTCGATGCAATCAACCTGTTTTTAGGAGAGAACGGCGCGGGCAAGTCGAGCGTTTTCGATGTCCTGCGAAAAATTCAAGCGTTTGTGATTAAAGGTGACGATGTTGAGGATATTTTCGCCGTGACCGATTGTACGCGTTGGCAAAAATCGTCTATTCAAAGGTTCGAGCTAGATATCGAGGATGGTAAAGATGCGTATCAGTATAAGTTGGCTGTTGATTTCAGCAAGGATGGTGGTCCCAATGTGCACCGCGAAGAACTCTGGCATAATGACTATATGCTGCTGAAATTTGAGGCGGAACAAGTTCAGCTTCACAGCAATTACGAGGGTGTAAAAGAAACGCGTTATCCCTTCAATGGTTCTTATTCGGCAATTGCTTCCCTACCTCCCACAGATAATGCATTATCGTGGTTTAAGAAACAACTGGCGCGGTTTGTGATGGTGCAGGTCAATCCTATGATGATGACAGATTATAGCAAAGCAGAAACACAATGGCTATCTGGTAACGCGGAGAATTTCGTTTCTTGGTATAGATACTTATCTCAAGATCAGGGAACAATCTTCGAACTTACAGATGTTTTGAAAGAAGTCCTAGATGGATTCAAAAATTTCAAATTTGCGCGGGTGGGAGAGGAGCAGCAAATTCTCAGAGCAAGCTTTGTTGGAACGCGTGAAAAGCCTTTTGATTATAATTTCAGCGAGTTGTCTGATGGACAGCGCGTTTTAGTTGCATTGTATACGTTACTCTATGGTACGCGGCATAAGGGTTATACTTTGTGCATCGACGAACCGGAGAATTTTCTAGCCCTACGAGAGATCCAACCCTGGCTTACAATGCTGTATGATTTTTGCAATGATGGAGAGATACAAGCTCTACTTATCTCTCATCACCCTGAATTAATCGATTATCTAGCTAAGTCAGCCGGGTACTGGTTTGATTGTCAAAGCAATTATCCTGTTCGCGTAAAGCGAATTGCCGATTGTGGTGAAGATAACATTTCTATCTCGAAACTTGTAGCGCGGGGGTGGCTTTATGACTAAGCCTAGAGTTCAATTTGTGATTTTATGCGAAGATAGTCAACAAGAAGTTTTCGCGCGGTGTTTCCTTTATAGTCGCGGAGTCAATCGCTATCAAATCCGAGTTGAAAGAAGTCCTGATGGAAAAGGTGCCGGAGAGCAATTTGTTCGTGAAAACTATCCCCAAGAAGTGAGGCTGTACCGCAGTAGATCGACCCATCTGTCCAATTGTCTCGCGGTGTTAATCGACGCGGATATGACTACCATGAACCAAAGGCTGAGTGAGTTGGATAATATGCTCGACAATGATTCACAATCGAGACGCCAGAAGGATGAAAAAATCGCGATATTTGTCCCTAAACGAAACATTGAAACCTGGATACATTATTTGAAAGGGAGTGCCGTTGATGAAGAAACTACTTACCCTAAATTGAATCGTGAAGGAGAGTGCAAACCTGAAGTCAAAAAACTAGCGCGGCGCGAGTATCCTCCAGGTTGGCCAGAAAACGCGCCGCCCTCACTCCGCGCCGCGTGTGGCGAGTTACAGAGGATTTTACCGTAGCAAGAAAGGAGTTCCCGTATGAACACACTACTTTTCGTCAAAGGCTTAATCGGTTTGATCGTTATCGTGCCCGCGCTCATCGCGTTTCTGACCCAGGCGCAGATTCGCAAGAAGATCCCCCCGATCTTCAAAGCGAATAACCCGGCGCTGCTCAAGTGGCACCGCTGGACGGGGCGCATCGCGTTGGGCGGCTTCGTGCTCAACAGCGTGATTTGCTTGTTGATCGGGGTGTATCCCGCGTTCCCCTTCACCCCGCGCTACATCGCGCACAGCGCATTGAGCGTGCTGTGCACCTTTGTATTTCTGGGCAAGGTCTACGTCACGCGCCGCAAGGTCAAATGGGGCATCAAACGAATAGTCCCCTGGGGCATCGCGTTATTCGCCCTGCATGTGGGCATCTTTCTGACCGCGACCGTCTTCGCGCTCTGGGCGCGCATCGTGGGCTTGGTGTAAGAATCGGTGGAAATATCTACCCTCATCCCAACCCTTCTCCCTGCTAGGGAGAAGGGCTTACATTCCCTCTCCCCATTGGGGAGAGGGCCAGGGTGGGGGGTAATCAACGAAAGGAGAAAATCATGCCATTACATAGTATTTTAGGTTACATCGTGGTGTTTCTATCAGCATTGGGGTTCGCATTAGCCCTCGTTGCGTTATTAACCCGTTCCGCGCCGGCGGACAGATTCATGTATCTCTGTTTCATCGTCAGCGCGGTGCTGCAAATCCCCGTGCTGGTCACGGGCGTAGTCGATAACGCGGTTGTCCCCACCGCTGCCCCTGTCGCGCCGTTCAACTTCTTCGTCGGCGCCAGTCTTTTCACCCTCACCTGCTCCCTCGCGGCGTGGCGTTGGGCTAATCCGGGGGTTGTGTGGGGTAAAGACAAATGGCTCACCTATCAAGCATCGGCGTTGGGAAATTTGGCACTGAGCATCGCGTTGATCTGGCTCGGTCGTCTAGCTTTAGGCGGATAACGGAGGTATCGAATGGCTAAACAAAAGAGTAATCAAAAGACATCACCACCTGAGAATATGGATTGGGGCACTGCCCGCGATATACGCAATCAATTATTCATAATCATAGGCGTCGCGATTGTGTGGTTTATCTTATTAGTAGTATTGATAACGGGGCAAGAGGCGCCCGCGCAGATAGAAGTTAGCAGCGCAGAGGTGATTACGTGGGAGGATGACATAAACCCGCTGTTCGCCGAGCACTGCATCGTCTGCCACGGCGACAGGAGCGGCTTGTCGCTCGAAACTTACGAGGATACCATGGAGGGAGGGGATCACGGCGCGAGCATCGATCCCGGCAACGGCGCGGGAAGCATCTTAATTCAGGTCTTGCGCGGCACTCATCCCGACATCGCGCTGATGCCGCTTAACCGCGTGCCGTTCCCCGAGGAGGTCATCGCCCGCGTGGCGGCGTGGATCGACGCGGGCGCGCCGAAGACTGCTGCGGACTTTGTACCAACTATCGCGCCAACTGAGACGCCCACTCGCCAGCCCGACGAACCGCCGCCGCCCACGAATACACCTGTTCCGACTGATACCCCTATCCCGACGAACACCGCGCTGCCCGAACAACCGAGCGCGGAGATCGGCGCGGAGTTATGGTCCCAGCTCGGCTGTCAGAATTGCCACGGCGACGACGCCGAGGGCGGTTTTGGACCTAAGCTGGCGGGTACCGCGCTCGATTTCGATGCTGCATTGGCGATTGTGCGCGCCGGCGTGGGTGACATGCCCGCGTTCGCGGCGGACAAAATCAGCGACCTGGAGATGCAGCACCTCCACGCGTGGTGGCTCTCTACGGCGCCGCCCTCGCCGACACCGACGCTTGCGCCAACTGATACGCCCGTCCCCACCGCGACGCTAGTGCCACCTACGCCGGAAGCGGCGGCAGCAACCGCGCCCACTAGCACTCCCACATCTCCGCCGCTACCTACTCCTACGGAAACGAGCGAGCTAACTCTGACCCCGCTGCCGCAGAATCCCGACGCGGAGATCGGCGCGGATTTATGGGCGAATTCTCGCTGCGCCGGTTGCCATGGCAGCGCGGCGGAGGGCGATTTTGGCTCCAGATTGGCGAACATCGAGCTAAGTTTCAATGGAATGTTGACAGTTGTGCGTCAGGGACAGGGCGACATGCCCGCGTTCGCGGAGGAGTCCATCAGCGAGTTGGAGTTACAGCACATATATGCCTGGTTGGAATCCCTGGCTTCCGAGCCTACGGCTACCCCTACAACCGTACCTGAACCGACCAAAACGCCGCTGCCCGAAGCGCCCAGCGCGGCGATAGGAGTGGCGATCTGGCCAGACTTGCCCTGTGCGCGGTGTCACGGTGACGCGGCGCAGGGCGACATCGGCCCGAAAATCGCGGGGACCGGCCTCAGCCTCGACGCGGTGCTGCTGGCTGTGCGCGCGGGCAAGGCGCCCATGCCCGCGTTCACACAGGGTGAGGTCAGCGACCTGGAGATAGAATATGCCTATGCCTGGCTGCGCTCGCTGGCTGAACCCACGCCCTCGCCGGTGACGCGCTTGCCATATTCGATAGGCAATCTCATCGCGTACTACAGTTCGGTCAGCGAGGTCAAGGTGCGCAGCGATTTCGCTAAAGATTTGCCTGAACGCTTCGCGCCCGGCGACCCCGCGGGGCAGCTTGAAGTGAAGTGCTCAAACAATATGCCACCGAAGCGGTGAATCTGGCTAATCAGGCGTTGGCGCAGGGCGAGGCGGCATTGAACGACATCCCCGAGCCGGTGGTGCAGGATACTATCCGCCGCTCGATGGATTTTGTACGCCAGACTATCGACCATGCCAACGCGGCATTGGGGGCAAGCGACTTCGGCGCGGCGTGGTCGCACGCCGCGGAGATGGTGCGCATCTCGCGCCTGGACTCGTGGCCGTTGGTCACGCAGGCGGTGCGCGAGGCGGGCGCGGTGGGCAAAGTACGCATCCGTGTCACCAATCAAGCCGGGGCGCCTCTCGAAGGGGCGTTCGTGACCATCTTGACCGCGCATCTGCCCACCGCGGGCGTCACCGACGCGAACGGACAGGTTACGCTGCACAATATCGCTGCCGTGCCCGCGATTCAGGTCAAGGCTTACGCGGGAGGGATGATCTATCACGAGGTACACGCCAACGTACCGCAGGGAGGCACAGTCGACGCAACCATCGTGCTGCCCGGCGCGAACGTCGGCGGGGAGGCGCCCGCGGTCAGCGGGGCTTTCATCGAGCCATCATTCGGCGCGGGCAATGCGACGGTGACTTTCGGTGTGACGGCGACCGACCCGCAGGGTAAACCAAATCTGGCGGAGGACCAGATTTTCGCCCTCAGTCCCGAGATGGGGATAGCGTACATTATGCGCGAGACGGAGAGCGATCTGTGGCAGAGCAGTTTCCCCCTGCCCAACCTCCCCAGCGGTACGTACAATTTCTACTTCTTCGCGGTAGACCATCAATGCAATACGAGCAACGTGATTCCGCTGACGTATACGGTGGAGTGAAACGTGAGGCGTAAAGCGAACATTAGAGTGCCAAAGCTTACTTTGCCGTTTTACATAAGAGGAGAATGGCCCATGAAACGTAAAATTACTCTGGTATTCATCGCCGCGCTGGTGCTAATGATGACTCATGCCGCCGCCGCGCCGCGTGGACAATTGGTGGCGCAATCGGCAGCCAGCGCGCCGCGCATCGATGGGCAAATTGACGCGGTGTGGAACGAGACCGCGCCGCTGGTTTTGCCGCTGACGTGGGGCAAAGAGGGCGCGGAACATGCCTTTGATGTGCAGTTGCGCGCCCTGTACGACGAAGATAACCTGTATTTGCTGGCGCAGTGGCGCGAAGCCGCGCCGCGACAGTTCGACGCGGACATCAACAAGCTCACTGTGCACTGGCAGCTTGGGGCGCAGGCGATCCGCTGCCGCGTGGCTTGCCACACGGCTTACGTCGATCCCGCGCGGCAGGTGCGCGTTATCAACGCGGAGACTATCCCGCAGGGAGCTTATGAGGGGCTGCCGGCTGCGGGGGGCTGGCGCGATGGGGCGTGGGTGATAGAGTGGGCGCGACCACTACGCACGCCCAATCTGTACGACCAGCAGATGGCTGATTTGACCGCGAGCTATCCCTTCATGGTCAAGGTCTTCGCGGGGGAAACGGGTAAGCCTGATCCCGTTTCTGAGGTGGGGGAGTTGGTGTTTCGGTGAAAAACGTTATCTCGGTTGCTGTGGCAAGAGCGGCAAGATTATGATTTGGGGACTGGCTACCTGATAGTTTGCTGTCTCGCGCCGCGTACCCCGTGAGTGAACTCACGGTTGCTATGGGAAACGCGCTGAAGCGCGTTATGTTCCGGTAGCCGCGTCGAGTTCACTCGGAACAGGGGGGGCTTGTGGCGAATGAGGCAGAGGGGGAATCTGCGCAGCGACTGGGGAACGGTAGATAAGAAGACGCGAGATTTTTCGGGCGCGTAGCTACGGCTACGCGCTTTTTTGTTTTGGAGGTTTTTGAGGATTTCGGGGGGCGCAAGGAAGAATCTGCCACTAATTTCACGAATTTCCACTAATTTTCTGTTTATCAGTAGTGGCTAAACGGTAGCTGATATAGGACTTACGCAAGTTCAGAATAATTTCACCGCCGCGGGCGCGGAGAGCGC
>CAZSIG010000171.1:0-7449 GCA_964606195.1 uncultured Anaerolineales bacterium | reverse complement strand
AAGACGTGATGCGTGAAACGTAATGCGTGATGAGTTAGGCACTGGTTCAGTTTAGTTTTCTCAGACTTCCGAAGTTTCGGAAAACTTCAGAAGTCTATACGCGGCTTGCCCATCTTCTTCACGTTTCACGTTTTACGTTTTACTCATCACGTTTCACCAGACTATCCCCTATCAGCTCCCAACTATCACCGCGCAGTTCGTAGAGCGGCAGACGCTGTCCGGTTGACGGCGCGTACCAACCAACCACACAACGGCATTGCGTCCAATCGACCTCCGCGGGCAGGCTGAACGAATAGCTATCGCCGCGAATGACCTCGCCGCGCTCCCAATACGAGGTAGGATACTGCCCATGCAGCGGCGGGTGGTCATCCTGTGCGACCACCTGATTATCGGCGTCCAAAATCTGCGCGAAGACGGTGTAATCCTCATCCATCGCGGCGAGCGCCTGCCAATCAACCGTAAATTCCCACTTACGCGGCTCATCATTCTGCACATAAATGCGCGGGTTGAGTGGCGCGATTTTATGGTCGAAACTGAGCGACGATTGGTTTTCGAGAATCAGTTCACGCGGCGCGATTTTCACCTTGCCGATAAGCGGCGTGACCTCGTGCCCTTGTAAATCGCGCGACGGGAGATATTGCCGCGAAGGGTAAGTGTAGGCGCGCAGCTCAATCGGCGCGAGTACCGGCGTAGTCGCGGTCGCGGCGATGTCGATATGATACGTATCCTCGATAATTCCGCCACCCCACTGACTGGTGGGCATCATGCCGCGCCCCGGATAGGTATCCACATGCGCCAGCGGCTCGCCATCGCGCCCCGCGAGATGAATGGCGATGCTGTGATTTTCGATCATGTTCGCCAGCGCGCGCCAGTAGAGCGTCAACCGCAAAGTCTCCCCCGGCTTGACCGCACTCGGCGCGGCGCGGTAGCCGATTAGCTCCATCGTATCGTTGTAGACGATATGCACGCGATTAGAAATAGTATCGATGTCCAGGTCGGCGTGAATCGGCGGGCGCGAATACGCGGGGCTAATCACCGCGAACGGCGTGATGAGCGCGATGGTGAAGAACACCGCGCCGATGATATGTAACATCAGCGCGGCGCGTTTGGGGCGCACGAGTGCCGATAATCCCCGTGCTAGTAACACCGAAATGACCGCGATGGCGGGGAAGATAAGCCGCCCTTGCGACGCGAGCGTCTGGCTAGTCCAGCGGAGCAGCGCGAAGAGGAGCATGATTATCCATAGTACGGGGATGAGGAGTTTTGTGGCGTTATGGGGATAACGCCCTGAATCTCGTTCAGGACGCAATCCCCATTGCGTCTCCGCGTTATGGAGATAACGCCCTAAATTTAACCAGAACAAACCTATCATCGCGGCGATAGTCACCAAATCGAAGATGAAGTAAATCCACGCGGGGTAGACGATATTGAAGCCGCCGAAGACGCCCCAATACGAGAAGCGAAAGCCGTCGAATTCGCCCCACCACTCGACGAGGCTCGCCGGCGCGGTGCGCTCCCCCGCGATGTCGAACCAGACGCCCCAGCCGAAAAAGTCGCCATATAGCACATAATTGCGCACGTACCACCACCCCGCGATAAGCAGGACGGGGATGAAAGTCAGGATACCTTGCATGATAAGACGGCTGAAGAACCGCGTGAACGATTTCTGTTCGCGCAGCAAGTTCGGTTCCAGCCGCCAGTTGTTGAGCAGCAGCGCGCACGCGGCGAGCGGGGTCAAGCCGAGCGTGCTAACCTTAGTCAGCGCGGCTAATCCTAATAGCACTCCCAAAATCAGAAAGTCGCGGCTCGCGGCTCTATGATATTTTTGGCACAAGCGCGTCAGCCACCACAGCGTGAGCGACGCGAGGAGCACTGCGAGGTTGTCATTGTTGACCGCCCCACCGATGAAGAGGAACATCGGATTGAAAGCGGTGAACATCGCCGCGCCGCGCGCGATCCAGAGCGAACTAGGGAAAAGCTCTCGTGCGAGACGATAGGTGAGGTAGACTGTGCCGACCGCCATGAGTACGGAGAGGAAGCGGACGATGTGCACCGCGAGGGTGGTGCCGCGCCAAGGGAACTGTGGCGGCGCGGGGTGCAGCACCATGTTTTTGTTGCCGTCGCTGTGCGGTTGCCCGATGCGAGCGTGCGGATTGAGTTCGCGCACTTGGGGCAAGTCTGAGGTGTCAATCCACGCGGTCGCGAGCGCGCCGATGATGTAGTACAGCGGCGGTTGTCCCCCCTCTTGCTCCCACAACTGCTCCGCGGCGGGGTCTTGCACCGGCAAGCCGTTGCCGTCCGCGAGGTGTTTGATGTAGGGATAGTGCCATAGTTCGTCGCCCGCCTCGAAGAGCGGCGTGGTGATGCTGTACAGCGTACCCAGCACGAGCGCGGCGAGGAGAATGAGATAGATAAAGCGGTTACTTGACCTTTTGCGCGGTGACATGGGCTTGAGTATAACAGATTTCGCGCCGCGCTGCAACAATTTTGCGTTGTATTCCAAAAGCGGATAAAATACCCGCCGCGAATAGGTAAACCACAAAGAACACCAAGAGCACAAAGGATTTTCTGAGCACATATAACCGCGTATGATTGCTAATGATAATCATCTTTGTGCTTCTGCGTGCCCTTCGTGGTTAAACCTTATTTCTAATCACGCTTACTAAATCATAGATTGGGAAGAGAACTTTATGAATCAAAGAGAACGAACCAAATTAAGCAAGTTCATGTCCCTGATACTGCGCCATCATCCCGCGCAGTTCGGGTTGGCATTGGACGACGATGGATATGTTCCGATAGATGAATTGCACAGCGCGCTAACGCGGCAGCGCGATTGGCACGAACTGACGCGCGCCGATATATTGGAAGTGGTCGCGACATCGGAGAAGGAGCGATTTGAGGTTAAGGGGGATAAGATTCGGGCGCGGTACGGTCATTCGGTGACGACTACGCCCGACTACGAAGAGGTCGAGCCGCCCGCGCTGTTGTATCACGGCACGCCGCGCCGCGCCGTCTCACGTATCTTGTGTGAGGGACTGAAGCCGATGGCGCGGCAGTACGTGCATCTCTCCACGACGCGCAAGCTGGCGCGGCAGGTGGGGGATCGCCGCGACGCCGCGCCGGTGATACTGGAAATCACCGCGCATAAGGCTTACATGCAGGGGATTGTGTTCTACCGCGCGGGCGATGATATTTATCTGGTTGACCATGTGCCCGCGCAGTTCATTCGGTGTCCTTGAAGTGTAAAGATAAAATTAACCACAGAGGCGCGGAGAACACAGAGATAAAGGTAGGACTTACGCAACTTCGGTGTATTTTCACCGCCGAGCACGTCCCCATGCGGGGATAAACTGCGAGCGCAGAGTTTTTACTGTAATTTGTACTATCTGAAGGATATGACCTTAAATGATAGTGTATGATCGCGTATGCTGATGGCAAAATCATCTCTGGCTCCTTGGGATTTCGGGGGGTCACAAGAAATAATCTGCCACTAATTTCACGAATTTTCACTAATTTTTTGCTTATTCGTACCAATTAGTGCAATTAGTGGCAAAAAATAAGCTGTGTGTTACGCTAACCCCGCGAATTACCAAAAAGCCTCATCTCTTTGAAAAAACTCCGCGCCCTCTGCGGTGAAATTATTGTGAATTTGTGTAAGCCCTGAAAGAAAAAAATCCGTGTGCTCTGTGCCTCAGTGGTTAAACTGTATTGACATTTGCGCGGTTTCATGCTAACATACGCACTCAATGGGAGGCAAATCTCAGCGTAGAGAGGTAGTACTCTTTACGCTTTTTTTATATCTTAAAAACGAAACGAGGAGAGATAACAACGATGTATTGTCGAGGAGTGCGCGGGGCGACGACGGTCGCGACCGACGACGCGGCGGAGATCACCGCGGCGACGCAGGAGCTATTACGCGCCATCGTCGCGGCGAATGATATGCGCGTGGAGGATATAATCAGCGTCTATTTTACCACGACGCCCGACATCGGCGCGATGTTTCCCGCCAAAGCGGCGCGGGATATGGGCTGGGATCATGTGCCGCTGTTGGACGCGCAGGCAACGCCAGTGTCTGATGACTTGCCGCGTTGTATTCGCGTACTAATTCATTGGAACACGAATCACACGCAGCCTGAAATCAGGCATATTTATCGAGGAGAGGCGGCCAGTTTGCGCCCCGATTTAATTAGTGAAAAAAGGAGCGAAGAGATGACTACTGTCGCGTTTCAAGGGGAGCATGGCGCGTATTCGGAAGAGACGATTTATCAGTTTTTCGGACGAGAGAATATCACTACCTTGCCCTGCCGCAGCTTCGATGAGCTGTTTCGCGCCGTCGAGACGGGAGAGGCAGATTACGGCGCGCAGCCGGTTGAGAACTCCACCGCGGGGTCGATCAACAAGGCGTATGACCTATTGCTAGATCACGACCTGCGCATCTGGGGCGAGGTGTTTCTG
Organism: uncultured Anaerolineales bacterium; assembly: GCA_964606195.1. Lineage (GTDB taxonomy): Bacteria > Chloroflexota > Anaerolineae > CAZSIG01 > CAZSIG01 > CAZSIG01. The sequence goes on along the minus strand of CAZSIG010000171.1, from coordinate 2,994 downwards.
CGCGTGCGCCACTGCCTACTCGCGCCCTCCGGCACGAAGCTCGCGGAGATCAAACAGGTGAAATCGCACCCACAGGCGTTGGCGCAGTGCGAACGCTACATCACGCAGCGTGGCTGGGAGGCGATTACGGTTTATGACACGGCGGGGAGCGCGCGCGACTTAGCCGCGCAACCGGAACCGGGCGTCGCCGCGATCGCGAGTAAGCTCGCGGCGGAGATATACGACCTGGACATATTGGCGAACGGCATCGAGGATTTAACTACCAACTATACGCGGTTTTTCATCATCGGGCACGAAGATCCGCCACGCGCCAAGCGGAGCAAAACCTCGATTGTGTTCACCACGCGGCACGTGCCGGGCGCGCTGTATAAATGTATGGGACAGTTCGCGGAGCGTGACATCAACGTCTCCAAACTAGAGTCACGCCCGCGCCGCAACCATCCCTGGCATTATCTTTTCTATCTCGACTTCGAGGGACATTGGGAAGACTCGGCGTGCGAAGCCGCGCTGGTGGGGTTGTTGCGAGAATCGACTTTTTTGAAAGTATTGGGATCGTATCCTGCCGCGAGTCTGGAGCAGGAGAAGTAGGACGTGAAACGTGATACGTAAAGTGTATCGCGTAACTTGCCCATCTTCTTCACGTTTTACGTTTCACGCATCACATCTTCACGTTTCAGGAGGAAAATATGATTTTAGTAATGCGAAGAGGCGCGCCTCCCGACCAGGTCGAGGAGGTCATTCAACAGGTCAAAGACTTAGGACTTTCCCCGCAGCCGTTGTACGGCGTTGAACGCACGGTCATCGCGGTCATCGGCGACGAACGTCCATTCCAGATATTTCCGTGGGAGCGATTGGCGGGCGTAGAGACCGCGATGACGGTGCTGCACCCATTCAAGTTGGCGAGCCGCGACTTTCAGACTGAGAACACGGTCATCTCACTGGACGGCGTAAAAATCGGCGGAGAAGCAATCACAGTGATGGCGGGACCTTGCGCGATTGAGAATGAGGCGCAGATAGTGGAGACCGCGCGGGCGGTCAAAAAGGCGGGAGTAAAAATCCTACGCGGCGGGGCGTTCAAGCCGCGCACGTCACCCTATAGTTTTCAGGGTTTGGAAGAAGAGGGCTTGAAGCTGATGAAGTTGGCAAAAGAGGAGACCGGCTTGCACCTCGTCACCGAGGTGATCGCGCCGGAGGATGTGCCGCTCGTCGCGGAATATGTGGATATTCTACAAATCGGCACGCGCAATATGCACAACTATCGCCTGTTGCAAGCGGTTGGGCAAACTAAACACCCGGTGGTGTTGAAACGCGGCATGTCGTCCAAGATTGATGAGTGGTTGATGGCGGCGGAGTACATTTTGGGGCAGGGTAATCCGAACGTGATTTTGTGCGAGCGCGGCATACGCACCTTCGAGACCGCGACGCGCAACACCGTAGACCTCAACGCGGTCGCGCTGGTCAAAGAACTATCGCACCTGCCCGTCATCGTCGATCCCAGTCATGGCACGGGGAAATGGCGGCTGGTCGCGCCGATCGCCAAAGCCGCGATCGCCGCGGGCGCGGATGGGTTGATCATCGAAGTACACCCTAATCCATCCGCCGCGTTGTCTGACGGTATGCAATCGCTGAAACCGGACGTTTTTGGCGAGTTAATCAATGAACTACGCCGCGTCGCGGAGGCGGTGGATCGGAAGTTGTGAGACGTGAGGCGTGAAACGTAAAGTGCAATGTAGGCGCAGGCTTTAGCCTGCGGATTAAGCGCACCTATAAAGGGTGCAGCTATATTGTTCAAGAAATATCAAGCGCGGAGGTGTGAATTATGATATTAGTGATGAAACATGGCGCGACGGACATGCAGGTCGCGGGAGTTATAGAACATATCGAAAGTCTGGGTTTCAAGGCGCATCTCTCCAAAGGTGAGGAGCGCACGATTATCGGCGTCATCGGTGACGAGCGCCCCGTGCAGCAGCACCCTTGGGAGACATTGGACGGGGTGGAGAACGCGCTGGAGGTGTTACACAAATTCAAGGTCGCCAGCCGCGATTTTCACCCTAATGACAGCGTGATCAGCATCAACGGCGTGAAAATCGGGGGCAAAAAACTGACGATTATCGGGGGACCCTGCGCGGTGGAAAATGAGGAACAGATATTCGCCGCGGCGCGCGCGGTGAAAGCGGCAGGGGCGCAGATGTTGCGCGGCGGGGCGTTCAAACCGCGCACATCGCCCTATAGTTTTCAGGGCTTGGGCGAGGAAGGGCTGAGACTGCTTCGCGCCGCGGGTGATGAGACGGGGCTACCAATCGTGACCGAAGTGATGTCCCCCACGCAGATAGATTTGGTAGCGCAGCACTCCGACATGCTTCAAATCGGCACGCGCAACATGCAAAACTTCAATCTGCTCTTGGAAGTGGGAAAATCGCACAAGCCGGTCTTGCTCAAGCGCGGTATGATGTCCACTATCGAAGAGTGGATGATGGCGGCGGAATATGTCCTGTCGCAGGGCAACGATAGAGTGGTGCTATGCGAGCGCGGCATTCGCACTTTCGAGAAGGCGACGCGAAACTCGCTGGATATCAACTCCGTTCCGCTGGTCAAGCAACTGAGCCATCTGCCGATCATCGTCGATCCCAGTCACGGCACGGGAAAATGGGATCTGGTCGCGCCGGTGACGCGGGCGGCGATCGCCGCGGGCGCGGATGGCGCGATGATCGAGGTACACCCCAATCCGACTATGGCGCTGTCGGACGGCGCGCAATCGTTGAAGCCGAATAAATTCGCGGAGTTGATGGAGCAATTGCGCGCGTTGGCGGTGGTGATGGGACGAGAGCTGTGAGAGCTTTTAGCGGTCAGCGGTTAGCTTTCAGCGATCAGCAGTCAGCTTTCGGCTTCTAGTGATCAGCGATCAGCTATCGGCGGGTAGCTCTCAGCTTTCTGATAAACGAGGCGAGCATTCGCTTCACTTCAACCACTTGGCTATTAAGCTGTTCATAGTTC
>CAZSIG010000170.1:0-7483 GCA_964606195.1 uncultured Anaerolineales bacterium | reverse complement strand
GAGCGAAAGGAATTATGGTGATGAAAATTTCAGGATTGCACTTGTTATTGACGTATCAATGTAATTTGGAATGTGAGCATTGTTTCGTGTGGGGCAGCCCGTGGCAAGACGGCACGATGACCATGCAGGACATCCGCCATATCTTGCAGCAAGCCCAAGAACTCGGCACGATCGAGGCGATCTACTTCGAGGGTGGAGAACCTTTTCTGTACTACGCCGTACTGCTCAAAGGGGTTCAAGAGGCGGCTAAGATGGGGTTTCGCGTCGGGATTGTCTCTAATGGTTATTGGGCAACCGATGTAGAAGATGCCCGCGAATGGTTGCAACCGTTCACGGGATTGATTCATGCCCTTTCAGTTAGCAGCGATCTATATCACTGGGACGAAAAGCTCAGTCGGCAAGCGCGCAACGCGAGCACCGCGGCGGAGCACTTGGGGATTCCCATTGGTTATCTGAGTGTCGCGCAACCTGAAGCGAACGATGTGGACGCGGCGGTCGGACAATTACCAGAGGGAGAGTCGGGAGTAATGTATCGCGGTCGCGCCACGGAAAAACTTGCACCTAACGCCGCGCAGTTCCCTTGGACGCGATTTACGGGATGTCCCTACGAAAACCTACGCGACCCGGGACGCTTGCACGTAGATCCGCTGGGGAATCTTCATATCTGTCAGGGGATCTCGTTGGGAAATATGCTGCATAATTCTCTAGGAAGAATTTGCGAGAATTATGATCCCACATCGCACCCGATCACCGCGCCACTGCTGGATGGTGGTCCAGTCGAATTGGTGCACCGCTATAATCTGCTTCACCAAGAGACATACGCGGACGCGTGCCATTTATGCGATGAAGCGCGGCGCGAATTACGCGGGCGTTTTCCGGAGATTCTCATGCCGGAGCAAATGTACGGGGTGACAAGAGGTTAACTTGACTATACAACCAGTGTTGGAAGAGGCACTGGCGAAGGTGAATCATTTAGCGGATACTCCTCCTCCCGATACTGCGCGGCGGGCATCCCCGGAAGAGCTGCGCGCCGCCGTCGCGACTTTACCGGCAGACTGGGGGGCTGACCTGTGCCAAGCGACCGTGATGCTGAAGGTGGACCGCATGCTCGCGCTCATTGAAAACGTACAGACGCAGGCGCCCGAACTAGCGGAGACGCTCGCGCAGTGGGTGCATGACTTCGAGTACGAGAAGTTGCTGAACCTCGTCGCGCCACAGACCGCACCTCAGACGTAGAGATTTATCGCCCGTTGTTATTTTCAAGAAGAAAGAGTACGATCTCCCTCAAAAGGGCTACCGTTCCTCAGCCGCCGCGCAAGTCCACCCCTCCGCCTCGTTCGCCACGAGCCACACCCCGTCAGGCAACTCCACCAGCCAAGCGTCATCCTTCGGCGCCTGCGCGTTAAGCCCCCGCAATTTTTCCTCCACGAGTTTCCTGAGAGTATCGAGGTCCGGCTTACCCAACCGCGCATACAGCTCGCGCGTGATGCGCGTGAGAGGGTGTCCCCAAAACTCGATTCCCCAATATCCGATATCCCCATACTGCCAACCATCGAGTAACATCATTGTTCTCTACCTCTCTTAGTTTCAGTATATCACCAGAGAATCGAGGCATCAATAGGAACTTTGTACTAGATTGTAACTAAAACACTAAACGCGAGATGTAATGCGCGACACGCTTCACGCATCAGCGATAAATGCCGCGCCCCGCGCCATTAGATCATCGTAATCAGATGGCGCGGCGGCTTCCGCTATCAACTGCCGCGTATAATCGCGCAACAAGCCATCGGCGCGGGGACACCCCCGCGCTTGCCATTCCTCCATCGTCAGATTAGGGAAAATCTGGCTCTGAAAGTACGCCTCGCGAAATAATTTGAGCGTCGAACTCGCGGTCAAGAAATCACCCCCCGGACCCACTTGGCTAATCTCATCAATCGCCACCGCGTCGTCATCCAACGTGAACCCCGCCGCGACGCGGCGCGCCTGCTGAATAATCTCATTGGCGTAGACGATGACCGTCGGCGAAAAGACTTTTGATGTCAGATTGTCGCCGACGAAGGGCGCGAGACCGACCTTCCCCAAACAACTTGTCAGGTGGTTTATCCACTGATGCCCCGCGGCGATTAAATCCGCGCCCCAGCCCATACCGCTCCCCGAGGCTCCGCAGTGCGGCAGGTGATAATATGCCATCATCTCCGCGCCCGCCAGATTGACTAGATAGCTCTTCGCATCGTAGAAATTAGTCATTGCCTTCATGTCCATATACGCGGGCAAGTTACCCAATATTATCGGGGTCCCCTCTTTGATCAATTGGCTCAACACCAATCCCGCCAACAGTTCCGCGTTCAACACTGCTAGCGCGCCCGCAGGGGTTATCGGCGTGGACGCGCCCGCCATGCCGTAGTTGGAATAAATAAAGGGCAAACCGCGCTCGATGGCAAGCCACATCTTGTCTATCGTCCCCGCGTTGATCACCAGCGGCGTGATGGGATTGAGATAGGGAATGACGAAAGGCTGCGCGGCGAGGTCACCTTGTAGATGTTCTATCAAATCCAGCACCTTCGCGAAACACATCTCCTCTGAAACCAATATCACTAACGGTTTCAGAGTATTCGCGACCATGCCCAAAGTGGCGTATAAATCGGACAGTGCGGGATCAACGTCCTGCACGATGCCGGGAGTCGAGATGACATCATACGCAGACAACGCGTCGCCCAGCCTGACTATTTTTTCCAGGTGCTGCCGTATGAACGGCGTCACCGCGTCGGTCTCCGGATTTTGATAGTAGAGTGTGGTCACGCCGATACCAAACCGCGCGCGATCATCGCCCAAGCGAAAGACGCGGTTTCCGTGGCGATCATAGATATCTACGGTTGACGGCGCGCTCTTCAACGCCCATTTGACCAATTCAGGGGCGATATACACGCGATTATCGTCGGTAACTTGCGCGCCATCAGATTGGGCAAAGACGCGGCGCGCTCGCGCGGCGTCGACGCGCACGCCTACTGAAGATAGAATCTGTAAAGAGTATTCGTGAACTTGAAGTATCTGTTCCGAACTCAAAACTGTGATACGCGGTTGCACTAATTGGTTCTCATTCATAGCTTTTCCCTCCTGTAGCCGCGGTCTTTAGGTGGTGCGCGATACTGATTAGACTTGTTCCCAAATAAAATTGGCTCTACGCGGATTTGTGGGGTAGGGCAGGTTTCCATACCTGCCGTTGTGGCTGCTGATGATCTAGAACGGCGGCTAAGAAAGCCGCCCTACGCAGGCATTACCCCCCGCGTGGTAGCGCGGTTTACGATGATTTACCCCACAAATCTGAGCTGCCCCATAAAATTTTGGACGGGTAAGTAAACTATAGGGGGACGCGGATTCACGCGGATTTAAGTTGTTTATTCGCATGAATCCGCGAAAATCCGCGTCCTATTTTTTGTCCTGCTCATTAAGGAACAACTCTGGTCAATAGATAACTCCCCGCGAACTGTTAATCTCGCGGGGAGTTCTGTTGCTAAAGCTGAGCGCTGATAAGGTTATTTCAAAATATGCGCTAGAAACTGTCGGCTGCGCTCCTCTTTCGGATTGGTGAAAATCTCCTCCGGCGGACCATGCTCAATCCATACCCCGTTCTCCATGATCATCACGCGGTGGGCAACATCGCGGGCGAAGTGCATCTCGTGCGTCACCGCGATCATCGTCATTCCCTCGTCAGCAAGCCGCTCCATCACCTCGACCACCTCGCCGATTAGCTCCGGGTCGAGCGCGGAGGTCGGCTCGTCGAAGAGCATGATTTTCGGCTCCATCGCCAGGCTGCGCGCTATTGCCACTCGCTGCTGCTGTCCACCGGATAACCGCGAAGGGAACTCGTCGGTCTTGTCTGATAGTCCGACCCAGTCGAGCAACTCCTTGCCTTTGCGAATAGCTTTCTCTTTAGGGACTTTCTTCACGGTGAGGGGACCTTCGATGACGTTTCCCAGCGCGGTCATGTGAGGAAATAGGTTGAACTGCTGAAAGACCATCCCCATCTTGGTACGAATCTGGCGAATATGTTCGCGGTGTTCCGGCTTAGCCTCTCCCGCGGGGATGACCACACCGTCGATCTCGACGGTGCCGGATGTCGGTTCTTCCAGAAAATTGAGGCAGCGCAGGAACGTACTTTTGCCCGACCCGGAGGGGCCGATGATAACTACTACCTCGCCCGGCTGTACTTCGAAGTTGATCCCTTTGATAACATGGAGATTGTTACCGAAGATTTTGTGCAGATCGCATACTTTAATGATAGGCTTTATATTTTCCATGATTAGTATCTCTTCCTTTCACCGCGCGCCATCCAGGTTTCGATGCGGCCTTGAATGGTTTGCAAAATGATGCACATGATCCAATAGATAAACGCCGCCATAATTAACATCTCCAGCGAGCGGAAATAGCGCCGCCCGATTTTCTGGGCGCGGTAGCTCAATTCCCATACGCCCATCAGCGAGACCAGCGATGAATCTTTGACCATCGCGATGAACTCGTTGCTGATTGGCGGAATGATGATGCGAATCGCCTGCGGCAAAATTATCCGTTGCATGATTTGTGTCTGCGTCATCCCCAACGCCTGCGCGGCTTCGGTTTGTCCCAAGTTGATAGATTGAATTCCGGCGCGAAAAGTCTCGGTCATATACGCGCCGTAGCAAACCGCCAGCGCCAGAATACCGGCGGGTACCGCGGGCAGAGTCATAATACGCTGCGCCCCGCTCAATCCGATCTCCTCCAACGATTTGCCAATCTGTGGCAGGGCTAGATACCACATATAAACCTGCACGAGTAACGGAGTACCGCGTACGAGCGAGACGTAAAAAGTGGCGATGCCGTTGGCGATTGGGTTGCGCGATAATCGCCCCAACGCGCCGATCAGTGCAATGATGCAAGCCAGACTGATAGCCAACAGCGCGACCAACAGCGTATAACCTATACCGGTCAACAGAAATCCCAACCAATTCGCCATAAAACCAATATCAAGCCCGATTAGCACTAACAATAACAGCAACCCTATCACCAAACCGACGATGACGAGAGTCACTTGCAGGCTTAATTGGCTTTTGCGCTTGGCGATACGGTCTAAACTTTGCTGCGCGTCAACCGGAATACCCACTAATACCGATTCATCAGTTACACTCATACGCTATCCTCCTTTTTTGCTCGAACTAAAGCTAGGGTTTATAGACCGCGTCGTCTCCAAAACCGCCTCTTTACGGGTGCGACCTCCGCAGGCGTAAAGCCTGCGTCTACACTGAAGCACCGCGTCTATAATACTCCAAGTCCTATCTCTCGCTATGAACCTAAGCTCTATAACTATAAAAAAACAAGCCGGGGCGATCTAACACAGGAGCGCGCCCCGGCTTATCATCTTTGATTGCCACCAAACGGCTATGCGCTGTAGATGCGCGGTTATTAGCTGGTCTTCTTAGTGATATCCACCCCGTACCACTTAATTGAGAGTTCGGTCAATGTGCCATCTTCGTGCATTGACGCGATAACTTTGTTCAATTCTGCCAGTAGTTCATCCGCCGGCTCGCGGCTCTTATCCAGCGCGAACGCCAGTGGCTCATAGTAGACCGGCTCGCCGATCATCTTCATCGGACATCCGTTCTCACAACCCGATTGAATCGCCTCAAAGATCGTCGGCTTAGCCGACAAGACTCCATCCAGGCGCACGCCGTCGCCAAGAGCCAAGTCCTGAATAGCATCCGCGTCGGTCGGATAGGTGCGAACCTCGCCCGCTTCCCAGTCCTGATACACGATTTCGGTGTCCTCTATCTGTAATTCTTTGTTGAGATAAAGCTCATAGGTACATTCAGAGCAGACACCGATCTTCTTACCCGCGAAGTCATCTATAGCCTGAATATCGGTATTATCGACATGCACCGCGAACTGTGCCGGAGTGTAGTAATATGGATCGGTGAAATACAACACTTCCTTGCGATTGGCGGTCGGAGTCATCGATCCGATTGACACATCCCACCGCTTGCTCCAATTACCGCTGGTAATCAGGTCCCATTCGGGCGTGACGAACTCCACTTCGACGCCCATCCTTTTACCGACCTCTTTCGCCACATCGATATCGAAGCCATCCAATTCGCCCTGATCGTTCAAGAAGCTCTGCGGCGCGTAGTTCGGGTCCGAAGAAACCACGATCTTCCCCGCGTCCTTGATCTCGGCGAGCACATCCTTCCCCCCACCGCCGCCACACCCCGCGATCAGCGGAGCGATCATCGCCACGATGAGCAACCAGCTAAATAGTTTAATCTTCTTCATGTTCCTTTCACATCCTCCTTAACTGTTCTAATGATTTTCGTTAACCAATCAAGTCTAACTAAACCGCGTTAAGTTCTTTAGGACAACACCTCCTTTCTGTATTTCGGTAGACGGTAAGTAACAGACAGCAAACGGAGCGCGGTATCCTTTTAGGACAAATAGGCAAAAAAATCAGTGAAAATTCGTGAAATTAGCGGCAAATTTTTCTTTGTGACCACTCAAAATCCTAAAGCCCCTGTCTACCGCCTACTGTTTACTCCCTACTATCTCCCCGCTGCCGCCGCGCCAGATTCGCCGGTTCCAGGCTCTCCGCGCTGCCGCTAAACAGGCTAGTCAAGCCTACTTCTGGTTGGTCTAAACCGCGCGCGATCCGATCCTCGCGAATCCGCCGATTTGTCGGCGATTCTTCAGAGGTAGTATACTCTGGTTCGATATATTTGGCAATCACGCCCTCGTAATTCCGCAAAATAACCACGCGGTCGTTATAACTGAGCACGTAATGGGGCTCGACCGGCGTCTTGCCGCCGCCGCCCGGCGCGTCCACGATGAACCGCGGCACGGCGAACCCTGAAGTGTGCCCGCGCAGGTGCTCGATAATCTCGATCCCCTTGCTGACCGCGGTGCGGAAATGGGCGATGCCCCGCGACAGGTCGCATTGATACAGATAGTACGGCCGTACACGGTTCTGCACCAATCGCTGGCACAGTTCCTTGATCACATAGGGATGATCATTGACTCCTCTAAGCAACACGCTCTGGTTGCCCAGCACGAAGCCCGCGTCTGCCAATTGCGCTAACGCCTGTTTAGACCGCGCGGTCAACTCTTTGGGGTGATTGTAATGCGTGTTGATCCAGACCGGTTGGTACTTTTTCAGCATCTCGATCAATTCGGTAGTCACGCGCTGCGGCATCACAACCGGCACCGCGGAGCCGTAGCGAATGATCTCGACATGCGAAATTTCGCGCAGCTTCGCGACGGTGTATTCTAGTCGCTCAGTCGATAGGGTGAACGGATCGCCGCCGCTCAGGAGCACATCACGCACACCGCGCGTCGCGCGAATATACGCGATCGCTTCGTCGATCTCGCTCTGGGCGCGCGCCCGGTCGGTTTCCCCCGCGATGCGCCGCCGCGTGCAGTGCCGACAATACATCGAGCATTGATCTGTCACCAGCAGCAGCACGCG
>CAZSIG010000169.1:0-7514 GCA_964606195.1 uncultured Anaerolineales bacterium | reverse complement strand
AACCTATGTGTTCGCCTACGGTAGGGGCGAACCTATGTGTTCGCCCTAGAGGGTAAACACATAGGTTTACCCCTACTGAATGTATTGTATGAACGAGCGGAGGAATATAAATGGCGCAAGAACCGCTGGCGGTAGGGACTAAACTGCAAAATGGCACCTTTGAGATAACGCGCCTGATCGCGGGCGGCGGAATGGCGTGGGTCTATCAGGTGGAAGAGCCGGGAGCTGCGAACGCGATTTGGGCATTGAAAGAACTACGTCCCGCGTCAGACGACCCCGAAGACTTAGCTATCGCGCGCGGTCTCTTCGCCCAGGAAGCGCAACTCCTGCGCGGTTTGGATCACCCATACCTGCCCAAAATTCGCGACGCGTTCGATGAAGATGGTCATTCTTATCTGGTGATGGAGTTCGTTCATGGACGCTCATTGGAGAAGGAACTCCTCGCCGCCAACGCGCCCATCTTGGAGAGCCGCGTGCTCAACTGGGCGATTCAGATTTGCCAAGTTCTGGATTATCTTCACAACCAACAGCAGCCGATCATCTTTCGCGACCTGAAACCCAGCAACGTTATGCTCACTCCCGAGGGGGTGATTAAGCTCATCGATTTCGGCATCGCACGCACCTACAAAGTCGGCAAGAAAAAGGACACTGTCGCGATGGGGTCGGAGAACTACGCCGCGCCAGAGCAGTGGGGTAAGGAGCAAACTGATGCACGCTCCGATGTCTACTCGCTCGGCGCGACGATGTATCACCTTCTGGCGAACATGCCCCCCACCCCCGCGTTCCTGCCTATGCCCCCCACACCGCTGGCGGATTACAACAGCGCGGTATCGCACCCTACCCAGCAAGTAATAGAGAAAGCGATGCAGCGCGACCGCGCCGACCGCTATCAGACGGTGGATGAAATCAAAGTCGCGTTGATTGATAGTCTGGAGGCGTTGGGATTGACGTTCTATGACCCGCTGGTCAAACTCCAACCGGCGCCTGTCCCCACTCCTCCACCTCCCGCGCCTAAACCGGAGGAAAAAGCTCCCCCGCCTCCACCAAAACCGAAGCCCGGGCCCGCGCCTCCACCACAGACTAAGAACTGTCCCGTCTGTGGACGCGAGAATAACCAGACGGCGCGGTTTTGCAGCGGATGCGGCACATCGTTTGTGGGGTTATTGCCCGCGATGTTGCGCATCGTCGAACCAGTACGCGTCGCGTGGGAGATGCCGCTGCGCCAACCGCGCGTGCTATTAGGGCGCGCCAGCCCGTCGGAGAATTTTCGCCCGGATTTCGATATGTCCTACTATGACGAAGGATACGTCTCACGGCGACACGCGGAGGTTAAGCAAGAAGGAAATAAGTATTTTGTTACCGATTTGGACAGCTCTAACGGCACATTGGTAAATGGAGTCAAGCTACCTCCGCAGCAACCGCGCCAGTTGCGAAACGGAGATAGAATAAAAATAGGTAAATTGGTTCTGGAATTTCGATGGAGGCAATTGCCCGCGTGATGATAGATGCCATCGCTGTGAAGAAAATAAACTTAGTTCTATGTTCCAATTGTGGTGCTGAGAACAAAGGGGAGGCGCGATTTTGCCGCGAGTGTGGCGAATCATTGGTGGAGGCTGAAATGATGAAAGAAGAATGGCGAACTGATGATGAAGTTGAGACGGAGGAGGCATTAACCGCAGATGATAACAGCGCGGAGCAGGAAACCGAGACCGCTGTACCTGATTCGGTAAATGGACAAGGCGCGAACAACGATTTAGGCACAGATGACGCGCATGACACCTCCGCTCCCGACGCTGACGATATGAGTGAGGCTGATACTTTGCCAGTTATCCTCACTCCCGATGAAGAGAGTGAAAAAGAAGTTACCGCGCCTATCGCCGACACCGAAGAGGAAATCACATCGGCTTTCGCGCCGCTGGAAATCGGCGCGCTATTGCATGACCGCTATCAAATCGCCGACCTCTTGACGATGGAGGAGGATTATCACCTGTACATCGCGGCGGATATGCGCGTTTGTCCCCACTGCGGAATGGGGAATATTGAGCTGGACGAGATGTTCTGCTTGAACTGCGGCGCGGAGTTAACCCCGCGTCTCAAAGTCGAGCTGATCGTCAGCCCCGATGAGGAAATCGCCGCACAATTAGAGTTGGATGTGCAGGATACCTTCTCTGATGGTGAACTATTCTACTTCGTCATAGCTGATGAGGAGGAAACCGCGCCAGCAGAGTACCCCGCTTTCATGCGCGGCGTGCGTCTAATCGCCGCGCACCAATCCGACGCGGGAATGATGCGCGAGTTGGATGAGGATAGCATCTTTTCTCTGACTGCGTCGAGTACGTTTGAATCGCTCACCGCGCCGACGATTGGTTTGTACATCGTCGCGGATGGCATGGGGGGTCACGAGGGAGGCGAAGTTGCCTCTAAGGGCGCGATCCAGATTATGGCGGAATACCTGTTACGCACTGTCATCGCGCCGGAGATGACCGGCGAACATTGTTTGGAAGAGACGGTCATCGCGCGCTTGGACGAGGCGGTACAATTGGCAAATCGCCGCGTCTTCGAGGCGCAGAAAGTTCGCCGCAGCGACATGGGCACGACCCTGACCGCGGCGATGGTGATAAACGACACCGCGTACATCATCAATGTCGGGGATAGCCGCACCTATCATTGGGGCGCGGCGGGATTGACACAGATTACGAACGACCATTCGTTGGTGGCGAGCTTGGTTGCCAGCGGCAGTCTGGGCCCTGAAGGGATATACACCCACCCCAACCGCAACATCATCTACAGGTGTATCGGCGAATCAGCGAAGGTGGATACAGATACCTTTGTACAAAAACTACTCCCCGGCGACCGCTTGTTGCTCTGCTGCGACGGACTATGGGAGATGATTCGCCCAGAAGGTATCGCGGAGGCGTTGATGGAAGAAGCCGCCCCGCAGCGCGCCTGTGATGTTATGGTACAACGCGCCAACGCCGCAGGGGGCGAGGACAATATTAGTGTGCTCATCGTCAACGTGGAGGAGATGAGCTGCCTTGAGTAATCATGGACGAATGAGGACAGAAATCAATGTCTTTGACCGCGTACTGAAGATACTTGCGCGCAACTACGTCGCTAGTTTTGTTCATCTGGCGCTGCCGCATGTGGCGCTGCGCTTGACGGGCGCGCCGGAGAATGTGGACATTGCTGTCGCCGAGACGCGCGCGGATTTCGTACATCGCGTAATGACCGCAGAAGGAGAAGAGTGCGCACTACACCTCGAGTTTCAAACCAGACACGACCGCGATGTTCCGGAACGGATGTTTCTCTATTCGGCATTGCTGACGCGGCAGTTAAATCTGCCGGTTATTACGGTGGTATTCTATCTCATGCCGCGCGTTGCCGCTTTACCTTCCAGCTATGAAGTAGTGGTGGATGGCGTGACGCTTAACCGCTTTGAATATCAGGTAGTGAAGTTGTGGGAATATGCGGACGAAATTCGCGCCGGTACATGGGCGGAACTGGCTCCGCTATTAGTCATGTTGGAGAAAGAACCTGATGAGACTGTACTGGCGCGAGAAAAAGAGCTAATTCTGCAAGAGACTGAAAAACGCAAGCGGGCTGATTTACTTTCGTGCGCGGTAACTATCGGGACGCGGTATTTCGACAAAGAGTTTTTATGGCGTTTCTTCCGAGAGGAGGTAGAGATTATGCGCGAAGCTAGTTTTATAGAGGATTGGCTGGAGGAAAAATTACAAGAAGGGTTCCAACAGGGGTTGCAACAAGGACTGCAACAGGGAATGCAACAAGGCAGGCTGCAAGGGATGCAGCAAGGCGTACAACAAGGAATGCAGCGCGGGCTGAGTCAATTACTACAGCGCCGTTTTGGCGAACTTCCCCATGCTTTGGAAATACGGCTAACCGAATTACCGACCGCGACTTTACAAGACCTGTTGGACGCGGCGTTAGATGCTCCTTCTCTTGACGCGTTCCAAGTTGCGATGCAGGATTTGCTCGTCGAACAGCAGCTTGCCTAATTCTGGATAGCGATGAGCAAAACCTATCGCAATCTTGTCGGAGCTATAGCGGTTTTAGGCGTTTTGAGCATTTACGCTCTATTTCAAGCGCAGCATCTCGGCGGCTTTCAATGGAATGACGATGAGGGGTTAATCCTCATGGGTAGCTGGCTGATGCGTCAGGGCTACCCGCTCTACACGCAATTATGGTGGGAACAACCACCATTATTTTTTCTGGAGATAATCGCGGCATTTCAACTGTTCGGCGTGACCGTCACCGCGGGGCGGCTCGTCGCCCTGACGCACGCCACGCTCTGCCTCGCGGCGGTTGGCGGCATCACTCACACTTTAACGGGCAAATGGCGCGGCGCGGTCGGCAGTGCAATCCTCCTGGCCATCACCCCCGATTTTTTCTGGCAATCTCGCGCCGTAGTGCGTACCTTGCCCGCCATCAGCCTCATCACCGCCGCGCTGGCGTTCATCATCTTTTATTATCACTATAAACGCTATTTTTTTCTGTTGCTATCTGCTGTACTCACCGCGCTCGCACTGCTGACCAAACTAAATGTTGTTCCTACCCTATTGCCGATTGGCTTAGTAATTATCCTCACCCATCGCCAAAAACGCGGCGCAGTGCGAACGATACTCAGAGATGGCGCGGTTTTTACTGCCATCGTTGCCGCGCTGTCGTTAATCGTGTTTATCCCCTTCGACCTGCTAGAATTTCTTCGTATCAACTTCGCCACCTATTTCGGCGCCCGCGCAAGTATCCCGCTTGACCTCACCATCAATTTCCAAGTCATTCGACAGCACTTGATGGACAATTTGCACCTCACCATCCCCGCCGCGTTAGCCGTAATTATCTACGCGCCCATTCGCCGATTTGCCGATTTGCCGATTTGCCGATTTGCCGATTTGTTCATTTGCGTAATTATCTGGGGATTAGGCAACGCGATATTCTTGCTATTTCACACCCCCCTCTGGTTTCCCCTGATAGTCGCGCTCTCTCCGTGCCTCGCGGTCTTAGCTGGCTGCGGCATCGTTTTTATAACCGATTTCTCCCTACCGCGTCAATTTGCCGATTTGTCAATTTACCAATTTGCTAATTTGCCGATTTGTAGATTTGCCTATTTGCTCATTTGCACATTTACCTATTTGCTTATGCTCATCGGCGGATGGCGCGTTCTGCGCCATGATGCTGAATTACTGACCGCGCCGAGCCTACCCGAACATCTCGCCGCTGTCGAATGGCTGCGCGCCCACACCGCGCCCGCCGATTTCGTCATCACGGACGCGCCGATGCTCGCATTTCGCGCCCGCCGCCGCGTCTCGCCCGAAACTTGTAACAATTCGCGCAAGCGCATCGAAGCGCAAATCCTGACTGACGCGAATATGATCGACTATACCGCGACCTACAAACCCGCTGCGATAATCGTCTGGCATCACTTTCGCCTGCGTACTATGGAGGAGTATCTCGCTTGGCTCTCTTCTTGCTACTATCGTTCGGCGCGGCGGTGGGAACTGTTGGAGATTTTCGCGCCGTATGAAGTGCCCGCCGATTTGACTGCCGCCGATATATACTTGACCGCACAAACCGCGCCGCAAATTCATCTGCGCGGGTATGATTTGTCCGCTTCTTCCGTGGCGGCAGGCGAAACTATCACCGCAACTTTATACTGGCAAGCCGCCGCGCCAATCACCCACGATTACACAGTATTCATCCACGCGGTAGACGCCGCCGGGCAGCGTTGGGGGCAGCACGACGGCGAGCCGCGCTACAACGAATGTCCCACTTCGCACTGGGCGGGCGATTATGTATTGATAGATGAACATCCCATTGCCATCTCCCCCACCGCGCCATCGGGAACCCTGAGCATTCGCATCGGGATGTACGACCGCCAGACTATGCGTAGATTACCGATGTTCGATGCGCGGCAGCGTCGCGTTCCCGAAGATAGCGCGGTGCTCGCCGAAGTGACGGTGAAAAAATGAGTGCGGCGGGCAAAGAGTGAGGATAAATTGCATAGAACTTACACAAAACCGCACTATAACTAACCGCCGAGAGCGTCCCCGTACAGGAATAAACGACGGACGCGGAGAGTATCAGGAGAGCTTTTTTATACTCGTCATACCCAATCATAAGCGTGCATTAAAAGTCATATTCGCGGCGCGATAAAAAATTATCCAGAAAACTCTGCGCTCGTAGTTTATCCCCGCACGGGGACGCGCTCGGCGGTAAAAAATACACCGAAGTTGCGTAAGTCCTCTTGCATAGATAAGCGGTAATGGTGGGAACAATTTTATGATATCGGTAATAGAAATCTCTACCGCGAAGAGAAATTCACTTATACTATTTGCATCAGGAGGAATAAATGTCACGTAAAATAAAAGTCGCTGCCGTACAAATGGACGCCAATCCCGCGCCGCTCAAAGAACGCCTCGCCCGCGCCGATAAGCTAGTTACCACCGCGGCGCGTGCGGGCGCGCAGTTAGTAGTCCTCCCCGAACTATTCAACACCGGATATGCGTACCGCGACGCGAATTTTCGGTTAACCGAAACATTGCCGGGCGAGACCGCGAATTGGATGCGCGAAACCGCGGCGCGATTGAACATCCACCTTGCGGGGTCGCTGATGCTGCGCGACCACGACGAGGTCTACAACGCGCTATTGCTTTTCGCTCCTGATGGACATATGTGGCGTTATGACAAGTCTTATCCTTGGGGTTGGGAGCGCGCCTACTTTCGGGAGGGGAATCGCATCACCGTCGCGCAGACCGACTTGGGTGACTTTGGTATGATGATTTGCTGGGACACCGCGCACCCCGAGCTGTGGCGGCACTACGCGGGGCGCGTCGATATGATACTCATCGCTAGTTGCCCGCCCGATGTCTCGAACCCTACCTATCATTTTCCCAACGGCGACCGCGTGACTTTCGATGACATGGGACCTATCGTCGCGAGATTCAAGGGTACGGGCGAAGTGGTGTTCGATGACCTGCTCAAACAACAAACTGCGTGGCTCGGCGTGCCGACGGTGAACACAGTCGGCGCGGGGCATATCAGTACCGCGTTGCCCAACGGCTTGATTTCGTTGCTGGGGATGTTACCCACCGCGCCCTGGCTGGCGAAATATCTCCCACAAGCTGATTTGCTGGAGATGTCATGCGATATGACTCCGGGATGTAGAATTGTGGACGCGCGCGGAGAGGATTTAGCCAAACTGACACAAGCACAGGGCGAAGCGTTCACCATCGCGGAGGTAGCATTGCCCGATGAAAAGTTAATTCCCTCAAAACCGCAGCCCGTGTCACCGTTACCCGCGTCGCTGTACTTCGTCTCCGATATCGCACTGCCACTGTCATGTGTGCTCATCTATCGTCGCGGTTTGCGGCGCGTTTGGGGTGAGCGAATGGCACCGCTCGAAGCCGCGACGCGGCGCTGGTCGCTGGTCTTAGGCTTAGTCGCGGTCGGCAGTTTTATCGCGGGAATGTTTTGGGGGCGCGTAAAGTCGCGAAACT
>CAZSIG010000168.1:0-7523 GCA_964606195.1 uncultured Anaerolineales bacterium | reverse complement strand
CGTGCCCCCCGCACTTCAGTAGTTTTCACAGATTGACTATCCATGATCCCCGCACTGGGTTCGGGATTCCGCATAAATAGAAAATGGCATTCAACACCTCGCGGATGTCCGTGGTCCGCGGTCGCCCCCCAAACTTCGCGGGGGGAATTAACGGTTCAATAATGGCCCATTCGGCAGCACTCAAATCACTGGGGTAAGGTTTACGTTTATTCATAACCACATTATACCATGTTCAAACTATACCTTACAAACAGGCTCTTAGAACGAGACCCTTCGCGTAGTTTATCCCCGCACGGGGGCTCAGGGTGACATATTATTCCAACTGCGCGACTTTGAGAAAATCCTATCGAGGTCTAGCTGCCCGCGCAACGTCAGGCGCAGCAGGAGACCAACCGGCTCCTCGCTCGGTTCGTGGGTGAAGGCGACTCGATTCAGGTCATATCCGGTGCGGCGGAGCCACTCTTTGAGCAACTCCACCTGCTCGGTGATCCCTGAACCATCGATACCTTCGATGATAATGAATTTTCCGCGCTTTTTGTGTGATTCAGACATATATCACGCCGCTAGTCGTTGTGCATAGCTCATCTTGAGATGAGCACAACTGATAAGATAATAAAACTCTCTTTCCGCGGGGACTGGTTCAGTTGGATTTGATAACTACACGGGCATATTCGGTGGTAATTGTTAACTACGGTTGACCGCGTATAGACTTCCGAAGTTTTCTGAAACTTCGGAAGTCTGGGAAAATTCAACTCAAAGGTTCTTTGGGATTTCGCATAGTGCTCGGTGCGGATTGCCAAATCCGCACCACATTTAGGGGGCAAATGCTTCCGCGCTACAAGATACGGGAATTTGGCAATGCCCTCGGAACATGATCCTGCCAAATCCTGAAGAACCACAACGAAGAAAGGTGCCGACTTTGAGCTCGTTACATTTCAAGGTATAATCAAGCCCAAATGGCACACCGCGAAGCGAATAATTACCATCTAATCAAATTATTTTTCATCCTCACCGCGTTTATCTTCATCACTCTCGCGATGACCTACCCCGTCTGGCTGCACGCCGTGACGCGTTTACCGACCAATCCCGGCGATCCGCTGCTGAACACCTGGATCATCGCTTGGGACGCGCACGCCCTGCTCACCGACTCGCTGCATCTCTTCGACGCCAATAACTTCTTCCCCGCGCGTAATACCTTGGCATACTCCGAACACCTCCTAAGCACCGCGCTGCTCAACATGCCCATTTTATTAGCCGCCGCCGAGCCGGTCTGCGCGTACAATTTCGCGCTGCTCACGAGTTTCATCGTCGGCGGAGTAGGCATGTACCTCCTCCTGTTACACTATACTAGAAATCGCTACGCCGCGTTTCTGGCGGGATTGGCGTTCGCCTTCAATCCCTACCGCTTCGCCGCGATAGATCACCTACATCTTATCACCACGCAGTGGATCCCCTTCGCCCTGCTCTACCTTGACCGCTACCTGTGCAGTCGAAAATCTCGCGATCTCGCGTTGTGCATACTCTTCTGGTTACTGACTGCGCTCAGTAGTTGGCACCTCGCGGTCTTTGTATCCGTTATATTGGGCATCTATCTACTCTATAACTGGCTCACCGATCGCGCCGCGTTTACCGGCGCGGTCTGGTGGCAACTGATCATCGGCGCGGTGATCATCGCGCTCATCATGCTTCCCATCTTTATCCCTTATCTCAAAGTTTTCTCGCTGCTGCGCGCCGCGCGCTCCGCTGACATAGGTGATTTCTTCGCTGCACATCTCTCCGATTATCTGACAGCGCGCAATCATAATCATCTATGGGGCAGCATCTCCGCCCCATGGCGCGCCCGCGAGGGGTTCACCGTCGAATCTAATCTGTTTCAGGGCTTCTTGTTCCCCGCGCTCGCGTTAACATCACTTTGGTTACTCAAACGCCGTACATCGCGGCATCTACTCCTCCCCTTATGGCTGATTATGATCCTGAACGTCGCCCTGACCTTTGCTCTACCCTACCGCATCGCGCGCACGATCATTCCACCTTTGGCATTGATTCGTGTTCCCACGCGCTGGATCATCGGCGCGAACTTCGCCATGATTATACTCGGCGGGTTTACGTTAGCCGTTTTATTTACTAGAATTCGCCGCGCCGCGCCGCTGGTTGTTCTGATATGCGCCGTGTGGATACTCCTCGAAGGATACAGCGCGCCGATCCATGAGGCGAAAATCGGCGCGCTTGATGAGGTGGCTGAGGTCTATCATTGGCTAGCGCGGCAGGATGGAGATTTCGGCGTGTTGGAACTGCCGTTGTACGCCGCGCCGCGCCGTCAGGAATACCCCGAGGCGCAGCGGCAGTACGCCAGTACGCTGCACTGGAAACGTATCGTCAACGGCTACAGCGGTTTCACGCCGCCGCACTATCTTGAGATCGACGAACGCGTGGTCGATTTCCCCTCCTCCGAATCGCTGCGCGCCATCACGGATTTGGGACAACAGGGACTACGCTACGTCATCGTCCACAGCCGCCAGCACCCGTTCGATTATGATATGTGGAAGGACGAAGGACAGTGGTACGCGGCGCGGTCTACCACGCTGCGATTAGTACGTATGACCGAATACAACTACGTCTACGAGGTCAATCCGTGGGGAGATCGGCTGCTCACCGCGCCGAATGAGGTGACGGGGGAGTGGCGCGAACGATTACCGCGCCGCGTCGACGCGAATTTCGATGATCAGGTTACACTGCTGGCTTATGAACTACGCGAACACAAAGATCAAAACGCCATCACGCTGACGCTATATTGGCAAGCAATGACCGCTATCGACCGCGATTACACGGTTTTTGTGCATCTGCTGAATGCCCAAAACGAACGGATCGCGCAGGGTGATAGCCCACCACAGCAAGGGCATTATCCCATGACGCGGTGGCAGATCGGCGAAATCGTGCGTGATGAACATTTGGTACAAGTCGAGGATTTAACCGCGCTAGAGAAATCAGGGGCGCGGTTCATCGTGGGGCTGTATGATTTAGAGACTATGGCGCGGTTATCCATTTTCGATGAGGCGAAAAACGATATAGGACAGGAGATAGTGATCCCTTTGTCCGAATAGGCGTTTGCGTTCTCTTCCCCACCCGATTATAATTAGTAGATGCGTAAACCGTAAACCGTGATGCGTAATAAACATTAGTCGCGAAATCATTACGTTTCACGAATTTGTAAAGTAGGGGCGAACCTATGTGTTCGCCCTGTATACAATCTAGTGAAGGAGGAATTATGGAGTGTAAACAAGAGAGAAACCTACAACGTTGTAATTGTAGTTACGAGCCTTGCAGCCGAAAAGGGATTTGCTGCGAGTGTATCGCGTATCATTGGCGAATGCAGGAGCTGCCCGCGTGCTTCTTCCCCGATGACGTAGAACGGACTTATGATCGCTCGATTAGGCGGTTTATAGAGGTTTATTCGAAGCGCGTATAACAATTGTCAG
The DNA here is from genome assembly GCA_964606195.1 of uncultured Anaerolineales bacterium. Taxonomy (GTDB): domain Bacteria; phylum Chloroflexota; class Anaerolineae; order CAZSIG01; family CAZSIG01; genus CAZSIG01. Next base: position 4,047 of record CAZSIG010000168.1, on the reverse strand, counting down.
CGGATTGATTAAAAAAGACTTCCGAAGTCTATCGGACTTCGGAAGTCTTTATGTATCGAGAAATCATCGCCGCGCGGGCATTATCGCGGTCTCCACCGCGTGCCCACCCCGCTGATACTTCAACAACCACGAGGGCACCCACGCCAACGCTAACAGGTTCACGTCGATATCCCCGCGGCGCGGCGTAACTCGTGCCTCTTCCACTACCTTCAACGTCTCCGCCCATTTCTCGTTCAATTCTGCCATCTCCGCCTCAATGCGCTTCTGTATCTCCGTGATCTCATGCTCGTAATCGGCGATCGCTTGTTCCGATTCGATCACATCCGCCCAAGCCTGTTCCACTTGGCGGTGTTTAGTGCCAACGATTCCCACGGAACGGATATGCCGCCGTTTGCCGAAGAGGAAATTCGCGCCGGTTTCCAACAGGTTCATCGTCTCCTCGCGTTTGCGCGCCTCATACTCGCGCTGATCCATCTCCAGTTCGCGCTGTTCGCGGCGCAGTTTCTGTTCCCACCGCTTTAGCTCGCGCTGATACTTAGCCCTGATTTTGCGCGCCTCCGCGTCGCGCTTCTTCTGCGCGACCTCCTGACATCGCTGCACGAAATAGCGGCTCTGTTCGCCCACCTGACTATAAACCTTCAACAGCGGATTATACAACACTCGCAGTGAACTGTGACGATAGATATACTCCACGAAGTCATCCTCCAGTTCGCGCAGGCGGCGCGTGTCGGTCAAGGCGGCGGAAACCTCGCCATACCACGCATCGGATATGAAGGGCGTATACTCCACCGCGCAGAGATCATGCCCCAGCGATTCCGCGCGGTCCCACCGCGCCTGCCCATGCTCCGGCGGTGGCGCTAACAGGTTGTACTGCTGGACGTGGCGTACCTTCATTTTCTGATTATTGAACGTCACCGTTGCCGCGCCGCACACTGCCAACTCGTAAATCAAATGTCGCTCTCGCGCCGTCACCCGTTCGCCCAAGTCTGATTCTAGTAGATGAACTACTCGTTCACCCGAAACATCGACGCGAATAAACACTTGCTGAATGGTCGAGGGGAGCACGGGCGCGTGTTGTGAAAATCCCTCTAACGGGGCGCGGGGAATGGGGCGCGATGCACGCTTCAAACCACGCTTGAGGTCTTGCTCCGTAGTCATCGCCCTATTCGCGGCGGCGGGAGATTGATACGCTTGCGCGTCGACGAGCTCCGCCGATTGCGCCGCTTCCTCAGCGGACTTCGCGGTCATCAATCGCCGAATCTGCGGGCGCGTCAGGGGACCGCGCAAGTAAGAGAGTGTCCAGCGTGTCTGGAAAACTTGCGGTTTACCGGCGCGGTGAATGTTGTGCAGCAGAAAAGTGCGCGGCGGCAGCGCAGAGATGATGTCATCCAATTTGTGTCGGTCGAGCAGCGTGCCCGCTGTCGTCGCCGCGCCCTCCAATCCCTCCAACAGCCGATTTTTATCGCGCTCCGTCTGCAATCGCCCGATGAACCAGGTGCCCGCGTTGGTCAAGGCTTTGTAGTCCAGGTCGCCCGGATTTTGCGTCGCGAGAGCCAAGCCTAACCCGAAGGCTCGCGCCTGTTTTAGCAGCGTCATCACTGGCGTTTTAGTCGGCGGATTTTTGGGATAGGGAGGCAGATAGCCATAGATTTCGTCGAAGTAGAGCAAGGCGCGCAGGTTCGTCGTGCCAGATTGCAGACGCATCCAACTGAGCACCGCTTCGAGGAGCAGCGTCACAAAAAACATCCGTTCGTGGTCGCTGAGGTGCGCGATGTAGAAGACCGAGACGCGCGGTCGCCCGGCTGGGGAGCGCAGCAGCGCGCCGACATCCAGCGTGTCCCCCTGTGTCCAAAGGGCAAAAGAGGGCGCGGCGATGATGTTGTTCAACGCCATCGCGAGGTCGAAGCGGTCTTTCTCCGGAAAGAAGGTCTCGACATCGAAGACGCCGAACTTGCGAATCGGCGGCTGTTGCATCGCTCGAATTAGTTTTGCCACGTCTAGGTCTTCGCCGCGCTGCCAGTAATACTCGAAGATGTTGGACATCAGAATGTGCTCGCGACTGCGTAGCGGGTCTGCCTCGATATCTACCAAGCTCAGCAGGGCGGAGACGACGGCGGAGATTTGCTCGCGGGCGGTTTCCGCCTCCGTGTGCCAATCGAATGGGGGCGCGGCGAAGTTGCCCAATACTGAGACGGGCAAGCCCGCGTCGCTGCCCGGCGTGTAGATACGAAAATCGGCGGAGTTACGAAGCAGTTCGACGCGCTTTTGGCTCTGTCCCCAACTCTCGATGCCCTCACGCCACTGTGCGGCTATTTGCGCGGCGTAGTCGTGCTCATTCAAATCGGCGCGGTGGGCATCTTCGGGGTTAATCCAGGCGCGAAAATCGGCGGGCTGCATCTCAGGGAAGGTGAGCAGCAGGTTGGTGAGGTCGCCCTTGGGGTCGATGGCGATGACGGGAATATCATCTATCGCGGCTTCTTCGAGCATCGTGATGCCCAAGCCGGTCTTGCCGCTGCCGGTCATGCCGACGATGACCGCGTGAGTAGTCAGGTCGGGCGCGTCGTAGAGTTGAGGTCGATCGAGTAGCGCGTTGTTTTCCAAATCGAAGTTTTTACCCAGATAAAAACACGCAGGTAGCTCAAAATCTTGTTTCTGCATTTTGCACTCCAATTTGATTTCAATCTATTGTATCATACTTTTACTGCTCGTTACGGGAACAACCGCCGCGCCTTCGTTTCCATCTTCGCGTCTTGGCGGAAACGGTACAACCGCGCCGGGCGATGTTCTCCCTTCCGAAACTGGCTGGTCTTTTCCAAGATATTCGCTTGTAAGATTTTGCGCCTGAAATTGCGCTTGTCTAGTTCTTCACCCAGAATATGTTCGTACAACAGTTGCAAATCGGTCAGCGTAAAACATTCGGGAAGCAGTTCGAAGGCGACCGCGGTGTACTCCAATTTGTAGCGCAACCTTTCCAACGCGTAGCGCAAGATATCGGCGTGGTCGAACGCGAGCGGGGGGAGACTATATGCGGGAAACCATGCCGCCTCCGCCGCGTCTGTACCTGCTTCCAGCGTGAGTTGCTCCGAGTTGATCAGCGCGAAATATGCCACCGTGATAACGCGTGTGCGCGGGTCGCGGTCGGGCGCGCCGAAGGTGTACAGTTGCTCCAAATAGACATCGCGCACCCCCGTTTCCTCATATAATTCGCGCCGCGCGGCATCGTCGAGCGATTCGGTCATCTTCACAAAACCACCCGGTATCGCCCACATCCCCGCGAATGGTGGTTCGCCGCGCTTGACGAGCAGAACGCGCAGTTCACTCTCCTGCACGGTGAAGATGACGACATCTACTGTGACGGAAGGTCGTTCATATTTTGTTACGTCGTAGTTTTTCATAATTGTCTATCAACGAAAGGCTTACACAAATTCAGAATAATTTTACCGCTGAGTTTTTTATAGCGTTTTTGCTGCCTAAAAAAATAGGACAACAAATGAACGCTATTTTTCGGGTCCCTAAAACCTGATATAAACCAAACCGAGATGCTTCACTGCGTTCAGCATGACATTTAATTACTCCCTAAACCTGTTTTATAGTGTGCATATAACAATTAGACAGCAAAGGGCGTATGATGTTTGCAAGAATATTTCTTTAGAAAAACTCCGCGTCCTCAGCGCTCTCTGCGGTGAGTTACAATGCGGTCTGGGCAAATCTTAAGTAGTGATTAAGGTGCGCCGCGCCTTATCGGCGCGGAATAAGAACGAAGGGCAAGGAACAAGTCACTTTCACTTGTCCCTTGCCCCTCGTTCGCGAACCAACAGGCGGAGGGGGTGGGATTCGAACCCACGAGGCTGTTACACCTACGGCATTTCGAGGGCCGCGCTCTCAGCCGGACTAAGCGACCCCTCCATCTTTGCAATGTTCGGATAGATTATAGCATACTCCCCTTGCTAATGCAAATACTAGCTGCCTGACAGTTTGCTGTCTCGCGCCGCGCCCCCCGTGAGTGAACTCACGGTTGCTATGCGAAACGCGCTGAAGCGCGTTATG
>CAZSIG010000167.1:0-7536 GCA_964606195.1 uncultured Anaerolineales bacterium | reverse complement strand
CTATTCACGCGCCCCGCGACATATTCACTATCAAGCTCTCGCAAAGATTTATACGTTGATGATGGTAGACCGAAAGCATAAGTATCTACCACTCCATAGACCCAGAATGGCTCTGGGGGTAATTGCGTATACCAAGTTTCCAATGTCCATCCCCACCGCCAACTACTAACCTTGACTAACGCGGCACGTAGCGAGGTTTCACTCTCTCGTTTTCCTAACACCGCTACCACATTACCGCGCCGTGGTGCGAATCTCTCCTCTTGTATTCCGCCTGGCGCGCAAAACACTCGGTACTCATCTTTGCCCACGCGTACCTGTAACCTCGTTTCCGCCGCGCTTTTATCCACACTTACTACCGTACCTTCAAAATACCAATATTCCATCTTCACATCTTCACCCAATGTCCCCGGCGCGGCGCGGGGTGCTAATGGGGTACGGGGATTAAATGGATCGACCCCTACTAAGGGCAATCCTCCATAAATTAGCAATCCTCCCCCTAGTAATATTCCTGCTACTACGCCGATAATTCCTAGCCATTTCAACCAACGCGCCATACCCTGCTTTGTGTCACGCGTCTTTGCTTCCACTCGAACTACCAATACCGATACGTTATCAGATCCTCCCCGCGCGTTAGCCAAATCCACTAACCGCTGTACCGCCTCCTGCGGCGGGGCTTCAAGCACTTTCTGTTTAATTTCCGCGTCCGTCACGGGGCCAGTCAAGCCATCAGTACACAGGATAATAATGTCACCAGCCCTCAAATGCTCATGAAAATAATCGACAACCACTTCTGGTTTTTGTCCCAAAGCTCGCGTGATTACATTGCGTTGTTCATGGCTGTGCGCCTGTTCCTTCGTGATTACTCGCGCGCGTACCTGCTCCGCCACCCAAGAATGATCTTGTGAAATTTGATGCAATATACCATCGCGCAATAAGTACGCCCGACTATCCCCCACATTAAATACGTGTAATTCATCCTCATCCACCACCGCTCCGACGAGCGTCGTTCCCATCTGTTGCTGTTTAGTTTGCGCGCGTTGGGTATTCTGAACATAAAGCTCCGCGCTAGCTTGCATAATTGCCTGTTGCACAGTTTCGGGCACGGTAGCTGCTTGCGCCGCCGCGTACAATTGAATCACCCGTTCCACCGCGTACCGGCTGGCAACTTCGCCTCCCGCGTGTCCTCCCATACCATCCGCAACCAAAAACAGATCACTCAACCGCCGGCGTTGTTCTTGATTCAATGGTTGAAAAACGCCAATACTATCCTCATTGTGATCACGACTTATGCCAGTATCGCTCAAATGTCCACATTCTAATTTCATAAGCGAATCAACCGCTCTACAAACGTGTCCTTTCCCGCGTAGGACGACTTTCCATAGTCGTCATGTTCTCCGCCCCCGAGGCGCCAGATATGAAAATTTGTCTTACTCTGCAATCTTTACCCCCCTGGATTCCACACAAAGCAATCTTCATCGCTAAACTTACTTACTTCTGGTCCACTGGTTTTACCGCGCACCACCACCACTTGCCAACAATAGTTATGAGCAGTACCCCCTTGCTCTTCACCCAAACGATCGCGAGTTTCCACATTAAATTCAAAATTGAGGCTCTTAACTCGCGCTTGCCCATAATGCTCATGCCACCCTTTCTCCCAAATTCGCACATCGAAATATTCATCATCCGCTAACTGTCCATCCCAACTCCACCGCAGGGATACTGATTTAGTATCTTTTCCGCCCCCTCTGGAACTAATCAATTTGGGTGCCTTATATAGCGATTCAGGCGTAACCGTACGCGGCGCGCGCGTTTGCTTAGTCGGAGTACGTGTCGGCGGCGCGGGCGTGGACGTCGGGCGCGGCGTAGAAGTAGGTTTGCCGGGCGGCACAGTATCAGTTGGCGGCGCGGGCGCCGGGACGGAGGTCATTATCTCCGCGGTAATGGGCGGAGATGGTTCTGTAGTTATCGTGGCGGTAACCTCTCCGTAGCTAGACGCTGTAGGGCTGGGGGTAGGTTCAGGCACAGGGCGATTAAACCATATCGTTATACCAATAAGCAATGCTCCCACTGCCGCCGCGCCGCCCCATACTGCCGGCTTTCGAAGTAAATCTGCGGAAAATTCGGATGCCGGCGGCTCGCGTAATGCCGCGAGCATTTCTGTCGCGGTACGCCAGCGTTTTGGGGGCTCTTTCTCCAAAGCCTTTAACACTACATTGGCTACATCGCGAGAGATAGTCCGATTGAATTGGCGCGGCGAGGCAGGTTTTCTTTCCAAGTGTTGTTTCACCAACACAAGCTGACTATCCGCCGTAAAAGGAGGCTGTCCCGTCAGCATTTCGTATAATATTACTCCCAGCGAATAGATATCGCTCCATGGACCTACTGGGTGCTTGCCCGATGCTTGTTCTGGAGACATGTATCGCGGCGTACCGTCGCTCGTCGTTTCTCCTTTGCGCCGCGCTATTCCGAAATCGCCCAGAACAGTGCGCCCCTCTTTGTAGAGCAAAATATTCTCTGGCTTGACATCTAAGTGAACCCATCCTTTTTGGTGTACTGCGTCGAGTACTTGAGCGATCGGCATCAACAGCTCCACCGCTTTTTCAGGAGTAAAAGTCTGCTTCCGTCGTTTTTTCCAATCCACCAATTCTTTCAAAGAGTTATCTACATATTCCATCGCGACGTAGATCTTGCCATCCGGTGTACGCCCAATATCATAAATTCGCCGTACGTTGGAAACATTCAAACTTTTGGTTAATTGCGTCTCTGCCTGAAACTTCTCTAGTATTTCAGGGGTATAATGCGTCAATACTTTCAGTGCCACCGGGCGGCTAGAATTAGGCACCCACGCTTTATACACGACAGAATGTTGCCCACTGCCTAATTCTTTTTCTTCGATTTGATACGCGCCAATTTTCTGCATTTTTTTCTCCATCAGATCGCAAAGCAACCTTGATAGCCAGCACGCCAACTATTCATTACGCGTCCATTGCAAGCGTGCTTCCGGCCACTGGGGATACTCACCGCTTAAGTCAGTAAGTTTAGTCACCGCGCTACCATCACTGCGCATGACATAAATTGCCCAAGTACCTTCGCGGTTAGAAACGAACGCTATCTCATCTCCATAAGGTGACCACGCGGGCAAGCCATCGTGCATGGGATTATCAGTCAACCGCTGCACCGGACCACCAGCAGTTGATACTTTGTAAATCTCCCAATTGCCATCGCGCAGCCCCATGAAAGCGATCCATTGCCCATCGTGCGATCCAGAAGCAAGTGTATCATTAGTATTATCAGTAATCAACCTGCCACCACTCCCATCCTCGTTCACCATAACTAAACCACATCTGCCGGGATCATGCACAAGGCACCCAGCATATACGATTCCTCCAGGAATCCAGGTAGGTACCCGACTATTAACATTGGAGACAATTCGTATCTGCTCATGCCCATCCGCGGTCATGGTGAACAATTCCCATTGCTTCCGCACATCGCGCTTCGAAGCGAATACAATCATTGTCGCCCAGGGGGACCAACAAGGCATAGTATCTTCAGTATATTCAGTCAATGTAGTTTCATACGATCCATCAATATTAATACGAAATAGTCGCAACCTATTTTTTGTGTATCCGCGATACACTAACTGTCTACCATCAGGTCGTAACGCGGGCCACCCTACGCCCTCTAAAAAGATACGCAAGCCAGTGCCATTAGCATTCATCAGCCAAATATCAGGCTGAGGATAGCCGGGGCGTGTGAGGTCGAACGCCATTATCCCTTGCAACGCCGCGACATTTATCTCACTTCCAGATGACGTAACCGCAGATTCTTCCTCCACTTCAGAAGTAGGTTCCACACGCGCTAGGCTAGGCTCACCGGTTTCTGCAATCAAATCATCTAGGAAAATAGTCCCTTTGCCAGTGTATGTATCGGGAATATCATCTAACACCAACGCATGCAACGAAACTGGGTAATCTATTCTCCCATTATCAGAACCCGAAATGTGTGTCCATGGCCACTCTTGTTCTGTATCAAGCACTGCTTCCATCTGCTGCCAACCAGAATCACCTATCGCCCCAAAAGACGCTTGCCATACCTGTCCCGCACTATCTTTAATCCACGCGTTCAAAAAGTGACCACTGCCATCTCCATAGACCCATAATTTCAATAGATTAGGTTGCCCAGATAAGGCATGAGTCTGCATGAAAACAACATAATCATTCTTCGCGGTTCCAAAGTTATAATCTAACTGCCCCGCGTAGTTACCACCGTGTACCTGCTTACTTGATTGAGTCAATGTGCCATTCGGCTCATCGCCGCGCTTCCAGACCCCCATACGTTCGAAATCTAGCACTACCCCGGGCGCGCTGGTAACAGCAACTACCTCGGTTGTCGCTGCTGGTTCAGATGTTGCTGAAGGCTCCGGCGTTGAAGTAGGCAACGGTGTATCAGTGGGTAATGGAGTATCTGTAGCTGGCAAGGGAGTCGCGGTGATGATGATGGGTGTTTGAGTGGGGGGAACTGGGGTAGCAGTAATGACCACCTCGACGACTCGTTCTGTAGGAGTAGGCGGCAAAGCGGTATCCGTTACGAACGCCGTTGTCTCAGTCGGAGGTATAGCAGTAGCAGAAGGAGACACAGACGTCGCGGTTGCATCGTTCTCAGCTTCAGTTACATTGCCCGCTACTACAGTTGGCGTTACTACATCATCCCCATCACGCATACCAACCCAGTAAACTCCTCCCACGATCAAACCCAATACTAACACGCCAATAACTGCCAAAATTCCGATTTCTACTCCAGACCATCGCCCACGCGGTTGCTTCTGCTTCTTAGCCACGCCTGTTTTGCTTTGTTTCTTCCTTAACTGTTCTGGAGACAATTCACCTCGCAACGCCCGCGCAAAATCCTTTGCTCTCTGGTACCGCGCTTCAGGATCCTTATCTACAGCCTTCATCACTACCGTTTCCAAATCAGGAGGCACGCGAAGGTTCACCTGACGTAATGGCGGCGGCGGCTCATTGATATGCTTATACAAAGTAGCCAAAGGGGTATTAGCTTGAAATGGCACTATACCAGCCAACATTTCGTAGACTACAATACCTAAGGAGTAAATATCACTACGCGCATCTACTTCTTGTCCTTGACATTGCTCTGGCGACATATACTCTGGCGTGCCAATACTCGTCCCGGTGCGCGTTAATCTAGTCTGCCCTACAGCATGTGCAATGCCAAAATCTGCCAACAAAGCATCCCCATCTTCAGTCAATAACACATTTGAAGGCTTCAGATCGCGGTGTACAATCCCTTTATTATGAGCATGATCCAAAGCATCGGCTACCTGTGCCCCAATGCGCGTCGCCGTCTTAAAATCAAGGGATCCCTGCTCCATGCGATCTTTGAGCGTACCCCCTGGCACATAATCCATAATGATATAGTGAAATTCATCGTTGCTTCCAGCATCATATATATGTAAAATATTAGGATGACTCAGTTTACCTGCCGCCAACGCTTCGCGTCGAAAACGCTCGATTATCTCCGTATCCTTACCTACCTCTGTTGGTACTACTTTTATTGCCACATAACGATTCAAGGAACTTTGGTGTGCCTTATATACTACCGCCATGCCTCCGCGACCAATTTCTTCTATTATCTCGTAATGCTCAATACGTTGCCCAATCAAATTTTCCACCTATTCCTCCTCCTCAAACAAGCGCGATATCAGATCTATCGCCGATTCCTTTTCCTATTCAGTAGATTTAAATATAGATTATCCTCTATCATGCACTATCGAGCCGAATAGCACCACATTTTTATCTTCTAAAGACAACAACTCTACATCATCACCGCGGGGGATCCTTCCTGCTATCCACGCTCGTAGCATCCGCCGCACAAATCGGCTTATTGATGTATCCTCAGCATCAGCCTTTCGCTTCGCTGCTTCTTTCAAATCCTTTGGTATAGCTAACGTTAATTTGTCCACCAGCTTCCTCCTGGACTATTTACCTACAATCTAACCCTACTATCCTAATTATGACTTTTGTTTGCAAGAGGCAGAGAGCTCGATCACATCGCGTATTACCCTTCAATACTAATAGGGCTTACGCAACTACGCGCTAAATTTTCACCCATTCTATAATTAAAAATATGTAGGACTTACGTAGGCAATGCGTATATTATACCAAAAAAAACAACTTTTGTCTATAAGAAAAATATAACAGTTTTTGGCATGGTTCAGAATCCCGAGAAGTTAGTTTTACATTATGCCAGTCCTAACAAAGTAAGCGGGTCGTCTGGCACATTCAGGCCCGCCAATTGAGCCGGACTCTTTCCCTCCCTCTTACCGCGTCTGAAGGGACGTGCATTATGCAAAAAGCGAAACAACTCCAAGCAACCCTGGTCAGTGTGCTTGCGACCAGCCAAAATAGGACGCAGCAAGCTGTTCACACACTCGACCAGCATGCTACCACGCCAAGAACGATTCAACACTTCACACACGGTATCCCACGCGGCCCACAGGCGTTCTTCTCCCAGAGCGGCGACGGCGGTGTCCAGACTCTCCGCCCACAATTTTTGTCGCGTCTGTCGTTCGGCCGGGGAGAGTGGATGACGTTTTTCATCGGCCTCAATCTGCCAGATTTGGGACAGGGCGCGAATGGCGCGCTCCCCCCATCGTTCGACCACAGGAGCAACCGCTTCGGCCAACACGGGCTGGTAGCTGAACAGCCTATCGGCGAAGTTGGCGAGGTTATGGCGCAACTTTTCGTAGCTGCGCCCTTCCCACTCCTGCAATTCGTCTCCCAAGTCGCGCAGGCTCTGGGCCCCGGCCCCCGGGTCGCGCAACTGGCCATTCTCCAAGTCGATCAGGGCGAACCAATCATCCACTCGTTGAGCGATGGAAAAGAAGGCATCGTAGCACGCGATCTTCTCTGCGGCTTCAGCCGCCAACTTCTCCCACGCCTTCCAGTGTTGCCGCAATCGCCCGGGGGTACGGGATTGGTCGAACTTGACTACTCGTTCTGCGACGGTCTCCAATGCCGCGTAGGCTTGTCTCTCCAATCGGCTAGCTTGGCCCCACAGCGGGCGCAACAAGTGGTCCCAGTCCAACTGATGGACTTGTATCTCGGCTTCCTGCACTCCGGCTGCGAGTCCCGTGCCGCCATCGCTGGCAAATTGGCAAGTCTCGGGAACGTCCAGCAAGACACAACCCCACGTTTCGCCATCCCGCAGGGGTTGCCGGGTCAAAGCGTAGATGTAAAGCGAATCGTTGCCCACTACCATCAAGTTCGGCTGCCCGTGGGAGTAAATCTCGTCGCCCGCCAGCATTTCGCTGATCTCCTCCGGTTGCCAAAGAGTGTTGGCTGCCGCCGCGCGCGTCTCGATTTCAGCCAACTCGGCATTAACCCAACTAGGCGACATTTCGCTATCCAACAATTCACCCAAGCAGAACGAGACGTCTCTTTGGCTCGCGCCCACTTCCGTCAGCACAACGCAGCCGCGCGTCAGGCGACTCCGCGTGACGGTGAGCGTATGCTCTGC
>CAZSIG010000166.1:4534-7576 GCA_964606195.1 uncultured Anaerolineales bacterium | reverse complement strand
CCCGCGACGCGTATCACGATGCCGAGATCCATCGCGCCCCCCTCTTCTACATCTGAGAAGTCGGGACCAACGATCTCGATTTTGTGATCCTCCACCGCGTCGAAGTCCTCCATATACAGATACTCGAAAGCGCGCGAGTGCTTGCCGCCAAACTCAATTCGCATGTCGGCGCGGCGCACGCGCTCACCCTCAAATGCCGCGCCGTAGGGCACCGGAATCGGCACTTCGGTAATCTGAATCTTGACTCCGCGCACCTCGATTGCCTTTTGCACCAGCTTACTGGCGCGTTCCAGGTCATCTTTGCCGTCAATATCATCGAAGGGCATCGAAACGACATGCTCATACTGCGTCACGCCGGTCGGTAAAATCTCCGGAATGACGGTGTCTGCGACGGTGGGGAAGCCATAGTTGATCGCGCCGGCGGCAGTCGCGTACTTCAGATCGTCCACCTCACCCAGCGCCAGCACGAAGGCGAAAACGCGAAACTTGTTATACAACAGTATGTCGCGAGCCTGCCCACCCTTCATACCACCGAAAGTCAATGCAGACCGCGTGGCAAAACCTAGTGGGTAAATCGCGGAGATAGTGTCGGTGCCGAAGGGGATAATGTACGTATCGTAGCCCATCTCCACGCCCGCTTCCATCGCCTGATGAACGATCGAGCGACCGTTGACATTACCACACAGGAACACCAAAATGTTGCGCTGTTGTAACTCGCGAATGATCTGTACCGCGACCTCGTTGGATTTGGCGGCACCGACGATCGCCGCGAAGCCGGGCATTCGCCCATCAACTAATTGAATACCCCAAGAGCGTAGCTGTGTATCATCGATGGGACCATTCAACCGCGTACCTTCCTCACCCGGAAAATCGGGGCTGGTGAAACTCTCGGTGGGGACATAGCTCCCGTCCCAATCTATTTTCTGCGGTTCTAAATCATGCAGGAAACGGATCGCTTCAATCGTCTCTTCAGCCAGAAGCGTAGCCACCCCCGCGTCTAAGGTCTCGCCCAGATAGGGCAACCATTTATTTTCTCCCGGCACCGGGTGTAACAAGCTCTTGGCTTCTTCCATAACTGGTTGTAGTCCCCCCAATGTATCAACCTCTCTACCGGTAAATCCCAGCGTGACCGGTAGGTAGTACGCGGTGTTGGGGAACTTAACCTCAGTGTCAGCACCGAACTCGGCGATTGCCGCTTTCAGCATCTCATCAGCCTCAGTGACAATGTAGTTCGCGCCGCGTAATGCGGCAGTTGCGATATATCTTGACATTTATCTAAAAACCTCCTTTGGCAAGCAGATGTTCGTAAGAAGTTCGTAAAATCAATTCCAATTCTTCCTTAATTATGCGCGTAGTTGGGTTGGCAATATAATTGCCAACCCAACTGTTCGTGTACTACCGTTCAACTTTTTCGCGATCTTTCAGGCTGCGCATCTGTAGTAAGCGCTCTTCTTCGGGTGCCTCTAGTAGCTCTTTTACCCCGCTGTCACCACTCTCGCCGAAGCGATTCGGATCCCACTCCGGCAAGCCTAACGCGGCGCGGCTTTCGTCAATACGTGCTAACGCTAACTCCACAATCTCTTTAGCATCCTTCGCGAATACTAACTGTCCGCCGACTTTTTCTTGCCAGCCGTTGGTAATCAGATCTACTACCTCTTCGCTCCCTTCCACCGGCGAGGGCTGATTGAAGATGACGTAAACTCCAGAAGCGACGAAGTACGTCCCGATCGATATAGCCTTCTCGCTCATCCACTCCGGCGCGATACCGACTGCGGGTAAGTCCGCGATGTCCTCGCCCAAACCGCCCTCAGTTGCCATCTGCGCCGCGATGGTCAGAATACGCGTATTGTCTACGCAGCTTCCTAGATGAATCACCGGCGGAATGCCCAACGCCTCACAGATCTCGCGCAATCCCGCCCCGACCTGTTCCATCGCCTCAGGTTCCATCAGGGAGAATTTTGAGCAGGCGATTGCTGAACAACCTGTATCCACTACTAGCACATCATTCTTGAGCAATTCCCTGGTAACTTCGTTATGTACTTCATCATGGGTCACGCGCGCGTTATTGCAGCCGACGACGCCCGCCACGCCACGAATGCGCCCCGCCATGATCGCGTCGTTCAGCGGTCGCAGCGATTCGCGATAACGCCCCCCTAACATATAATTCAGATACTCGTGCGAGAACCCGGCAATAAATTCACCGCGTACGTTAGGAATGCGTGTCTTGCCGCGCTCCGGAAATTGGTCAATCGCCATCTTGACGATCTTTTTTGCAATGTCAAGCGCGTGATGTTCTTCAAACTCGACGTGTATCGCGCCCTCGATCTTCGCTTTGGGAGATGTGGTAATCGCCAATGTGTGGAAGTTATCCGCGACGCGGGCGACGTTTTGCATGATACACTGAATATCTACCACCATCGCCTCCACCGCGCCGGTCAAAATCGCCAATTCCTGGCTCAAGAAGTTACCGACAGTCGGTACGCCCTGTCGCATCAATGTCTCATTTGCTGTGCAGCAGATACCCGCGAGGGTGATGCCCTCCGCGCCTTTGGACTTGGCATATTCGATCATCTCCGGGTCTTGCACCGCTGCCAAAATCATCTCTGATAACACTGGCTCGTGCCCGTGTACAATGATGTTCACCTCAGTTTCGCTCAGCGCGCCCATGTTAGTCTTGACGTGCAGCGGGGCGGGTGTGCCGAACAGAATATCGGTGATGTCGGTGGATAACATTGAGCCGCCCCAGCCGTCTGCCAACGCGTTGCGCATTCCCGCGTCCAGAATATGCTCAGCTTCCTGGTCGTTACCCGCATGTGTGCGGTGCATAATGTCTACTACTTCGCGGTCGACGCCGCGCGGCGCGATCCTTAAATCCTGCCAAATCTGCTGCCGCTTCTTGGGAGCGCGCTCTAGGTACTTGATACTGCCCGTTTGGCGCCCGAACTCTGCTAACGCCGCCTCCGCGACATCGCGCGCTACATCTATGGGGTCGCGGTCTTTCGTCTCGACATCGAGGTGCTCCGCCACGGCGATGAGCTTTTT
>CAZSIG010000166.1:0-4434 GCA_964606195.1 uncultured Anaerolineales bacterium | reverse complement strand
TCTTTACCTTTTGCCATAACATTCAACTCCTTGTTCGTTACATAATCAAACTACAAATCAGTCCTAGCGACTCATTCAGTTTAATATTTCCTGAAGTCGCCAGACATGCTTAAGTCAGCCGGGTTCGTCTTAGTCATGCGAACGTTGGCAGTGAACCAAGCTGACTCATCATCGATATTAGCTTTGGGCGCGGGCACAACCAGCGCCGCGTCGACACTGTACCCCGCGTCACCTAACTGTGCCTTTAACTTATCCATGCTAACTTTAGTGGAATCGTAATCCACAGTCACTTTCTTCAACGCGGAACTCGCCACTATATCCTCTACCCCATCCGTTCCGAGCAGCGCCTTTCGCACCGCCAATACGTGATGATCTCCATACATCTTGGGAACACAAAACGATACTCTTTCCATACGAATTTATACACTCCTTTCATCTATTTTTGCTATTTCGCGTTAATTAGTGCAATTAGTGGCAGATTTCTTCTTTCGACCACGCGAAATCCAAAAGCCTCTCTAAAATTAGAATTCTCCCGTCGGTTTTACCAATCTTAAAGTCAATACAGTTACATCATGCGTTATTCCATCTGGAGTCATAAAGTAATCCTCGCGCGTGAACCGCGCCTCGAACCCCACCCCCTTAAACGCCTTGATGGCATTACTTTGCTCCACCGGAATCTCCGCGATCAGTTGATGCCGTCCCACTCTACGCGCCAGTTGTACCATAGTCTTGAGCATGGCCGTACCCAGACCGCGTCGTCGAAATCCTTTGGTCAGAAAGATACGCACTTCCGCGAGGTGTCTGTAAGGTCCGGCAAGAAAATGTAAAGTCGCCTCCCCTACAAAGCGATCTCCCACCACCGCGACCAAAGGAAAAACCTTATCATAGTTCATTTCCGCCATCCACTTGTTCAACAATTCCCTATCTTGTACGTCATTGCGGAAAAAGTTCAGGTCCTCCTGGCTGACTTGCTGAAACATATCCATTAGTCGCTCGTCATCATCTTGCTGAAGTGGCCGTAGCACCACTTGAGCGCCATCGGATAAAGTTATCACCGTCCGATACGATTTCAGAGTTTGTTCCATAAATAACTACTCCTTACTTTGCTTTTCCCTTCTCTACAACTACCCACTGAATCGGACGCGGCTTATACTCAACGCGGCGCGGTACAGCGTTTAGTTTCATTATTACCAAATTCTATTTGCAGATGAAATTATAACATGTGAAGAGATGATTATAACACGGTCTTGAGGACTAGTCAAAATTGATGAAGCGAATAAGCAGTTTTATAGATGAAGATGATAGTAGTGGGTAAATAGTAAGTGCCAATTCCGGCGAGATTTCCGAAGTTTTCCGAAACTTCGGAAGTCCGAATGCCACGTCCGGCTATTATTGCCTTACAATAACAGACTCCGCCAAATCCGCGTAAATCTGCGTCTCATTAACATCTTCGCAAATCATAGCATATCTCACTAGGATTGTCAAAATTGAAAAATTTTGCAATTGGCGCGATAATACAAAACCGCGTTCAATTGGGGCGAAGATACTCATTTTGAACATCTAAACCGCGCAATATCGCAAGAGCTACACGAAAAAATTGTGAACTATCAAACAATTGTCGCGGTGTCTTGTGAAATAAAACTCAATCAAAGGAGAAAGAATATGACTGAAAAACAACGTTTGGAACAACTTCGGGCACAAATTCGCTATCATAACTATCGTTATTACGTCTTGAACGATCCCCTCATCAGCGACGCGGAGTATGACCAGTTGATGCGCGAGTTACGCGAAATTGAAAACGCGCACCCCGACTGGATTACCCCCGCCTCACCCACGCAACGCGTCGGCAGCCCCCCCGCGGAGAGCTTCGAGACCGTCGAACATCCCGCGCCGATACTGAGTTTGGGTAACGCGTTTAACACTGATGAGGTGCGCGAGTGGCGCGCCCGCCTAGATAAATTGCTCCCCCCAGAAACCGAGACTAACTACGTAGTCGAACCCAAAATCGACGGCTTAACCGTCGTGCTGCATTACGAGGATGGGCTATTCATACGCGGCGCGACGCGCGGCGACGGCGAGCGCGGCGAAGACATCACCACGAACTTGCGTACCATCAAAAGCCTGCCGCTGCGGATTCCGGTCGACTCGGAGAACGCGCCGCCCGTTCCCCCGCGCCTCGTCGTGCGCGGCGAAGTCTATATCGCCCTATCAGATTTCGCCAAACTAAATCGCGCCCAAAATGAACGCGGTGAGCGCGCCTTCGCCAACCCGCGCAACGCCGCGGCGGGCAGCTTGCGCCAACTTGACCCGTCTGTCACCACGCAGCGTCCGCTGTCTCTCTACTGCTACGCCATCGTAGATGCGGAGGGCGACGTGCCACCCACGCAATGGCAAGTCCTCGATTATTTGCAGCTATGGGGTTTTCCAGTCAGCCCGGACAATCGCTACGCGGAGACGCTCGATGAGGTTATAGTTCATTGGGACGAATGGCTCGAGAAGCGCGACAAGATTGATTATGAAGTCGATGGCGCGGTAATCAAAATAAACGACTTGCGCACCCAAGATGAACTCGGCTTCGTGGGCAAAGACCCGCGCGGGGCTATCGCCCTCAAGTTTCCGGCGCGCGAGGCGACCACGAAACTGCGCGACATCGGCGTGAACGTCGGGCGCGTCGGGACGCTTACGCCCTACGCGATTTTGGAGCCGGTGCAAATCGGCGGCGTGACGGTGAAGCAGGCGACACTGCACAACGCGGATTACATCGCGGAGAAGGATATTCGCATCGGCGATTGGGTTTGGGTCAAACGCGCCGGCGATGTGATTCCCTACGTCATCGGCCCCGTCGTAGACCGCCGCGACGGTTCGGAGCAGGAATTCACCATGCCTGACCACTGCCCGGCGTGTGGCGAACCGGTGGAACAGCCCGAAGGCGAAGTTGCCTATTATTGCGTCAACGCCGCGTGCCCCGCGCAGATAGTGCGCCGCGTCGAACACTTCGTCAGTCGCGGCGCGATGGATATCGAGATGGGGATTAAGACGGCGGAACTGCTCGTAGAAAGAGATTTAGTTTCCGATGTCGCGGATTTGTTCCTGTTAGAACGAGAACAGGTCTTGGCGCTGCCCGGTTTCGCGGAGAAATCGACCGACAATCTACTTGAATCGATTGCAGAAGCGCGCGAACGTCCGCTGGCGCGGCTCATCAACGCGTTGGGGATACGCGGTGTCGGTTCATCTGCGGCGCAACTGTTAGCAGGCACTTTTCACTCCATAGACGCACTAATGGAGGCAAACGCAGATGAAATAGAGGCAATTAAGGATATGGGACCGCACACCGCCGAGAGCATCACCACTTGGTTCGCGCAATCGCGCAATCGCGAGATTATAGAGAAGTTGCGCGGCGCGGGGGTGCGAATGAGTGAAGATGTATTCACAAAAGCGGGCGCGGCGAATGGGGAACAAAAACTATCCGACATGACTTTTGTGCTCACCGGCGTGTTGCCCTCGATGACGCGGGCGGAGGCGACAGAGTTGATTGAGAAACATGGCGGCAAGGTAACTAGTTCGGTCTCCAAAAAGACTAGCTATGTGCTCGTTGGGGAAAACCCAGGTAGCAAATTGGATAAGGCGCGAAAACTAGGGATACCAACGATTGACGAGGCGCGATTGCGGGAGATGGTGGAGTAAAGAGTAGTGAGTAAGGTGCGTCGCACCTTGCTCTCCGAATCCATTGACTACAAGCTGATTTCGCGGTATACTTGAGGCAGAATACAAAAGCCGCGTCGTTTAATGAGGTGGGTCTCTGAGACTTTTCATGGGGCGCGAAGAAAGTGATCTGTAGGGCGGCTTTCCATAGCCGCCGTTGGGGTAATTATGGATATGGCAGGTAAGAAACCTGCCCTACCATGCGAACTCCCAAAGAGCCAATGAGGTGAAATAATGCGAATAATTGTACCGATTAAACAAGTCCCTGAGACGAGCAACGTCAAAATGGATCCGGAGACCGGCACGATGGTGCGCACCGGCGTCGAGGCGATTGTCAACCCGCTCGATTTGTACGCGATAGAGGCGGCGCTGCGCCTGCGCGAACAAGTCGGCGGACGAGTGACAACGCTATCGATGGGACCGCGCCGCGCGGAGAAGGCACTCAAAGAGGCGATCGCGATGGGCTGCGATGATGGGGTACTGCTCAGCGACAAGAAGTTCGCCGGCTCCGATACTTGGGCGACCGCGTACGCGCTGGCGCGGGCGATTGATACATTGGGCGAATATGATCTCATCATCTGCGGCGAGCGTGCCACCGACGGTGACACCGGACAGGTCGGTCCCGGCATCGCGGCATTTCTCGATTTACCGCTCGCCACTTACGTCAGCCGTGTCTACGATGTGACGGCGGATAGCCTGCGCGTGGAGCGGCTGGTCGAGGGGGGCGCGGAG
>CAZSIG010000165.1:2109-7583 GCA_964606195.1 uncultured Anaerolineales bacterium | reverse complement strand
TTCGCGGTCAAGACCCAACTTCTGGGCATACTCTTTGTCCCTATTGAACAGCCAGGGCAGGCTTGACACTTGTTACATCCGCCGCATTCTCTATCACCTATCCCCACCTGGGGCGTCAGATAGCCCTTGCGTCCCAAATCTTCCATCATCTGTGCCAGCAATTCCGGACTGATACCTAAGTGTTGGGACAGATCCACTTGGCTATAACTATGATTGCTGGCCAGCTCTTGAAGTATTCGTTTCAACATCGCGCCATTACCCCAATCCCAACAACCGCCCGCCCTGAAAGACCACGAAAGCTACCAGCCAGGCTAACGCGAGCTGCCCCACAATGCTGAACCAAGTCCACTTCGCGCCCAGTTCCTGCCACTCCGCGGCGACGGCGACCATGCACGGGGTATAGAGCAGGACGAACACCATAAACGCCACTGCCGCCAGCGCGCCGTGTCCGCCGCTGGAAGTCTCGAAACCCTCTTGCACCGCGGTCATCAAGGCCGTCGGCTCAGCCTCCTCCTCTTCCCCAAATAGGTTGATGCCCACAATCAGCGGGATAGACTTGATTGTATCCACCGTCGCGGCGACAAAACTGGTGCCGATCTCACCCACATCCTCGAAGAATGTAGGCGGTTCAGCCTCTTCTTCTGCTTCCTCCACGCCGTAAACCTGCGCCATCGTGCCCACAACTACCTCTTTAGCTACGAAGCCGGTCACCAGCGACCCGCTGGCCTCCCAACTGTCGAAGCCCAGCGGGGCGAACAACGGCGCGATACCGCGGGATACCGCAGCGAACGCGCTGTCGCTTACTTCTGTGTCGGCGAATGAGCCGCCGCCACCTACCGGCAGGGCGAGCAAGCCCCAGATGATGATGCTGGTGGCCAAAATCACCGTCCACGCCTTACGCACGAACGCCGAAGTGCGCTCCCACATGTGAAACCAAATGCCGCGCAGCGTGGGAACGCGGTAGGGCGGCAGTTCCATCACGAAGGGAGCGCGTTCCGCGCTCTGGAACAACGTGTTCCGCAGAATGATGCCGACCACGACAGCAGCGACGATGCCGGTGATGTAGAGCCAGAAAACCACCGCGCCGGTATTGTGTGGGAAGAAAATCGCCGCGAAGAGAACGTACACGGGCAATCTGGCGCCGCAGCTCATAAAGGGCACGAGCAGTCCGGTCAAGACGCGGTCTTTCTCGTTCTCCAACGTCCGCGTCGCGTAGAACGCGGGTACGGTACAGCCAAAGCCGACGATCATCGGCAGGAAGCTCTTCCCGTGCAGTCCCAGGGCGTGCATCAATCGATCCATGACGAACGCGGCGCGTGCCATATAGCCCGAGTCCTCCAGAATAGCCAGCGCGAGATATAAGGACATCAACACCGGCACGAAGACTAACACGCCACCGACCCCGGCGATAATCCCATCCACGAACAAGCTCTCAATCCAGGAGCCGCCCAGCCCCACTAGATTCAAAATACCCACTACCCAGTTGGTGATTGGCCCGCCGATGACGCCATCCACCCAGTCCAGATATGGTCCCGCCACGTCGGTGGTTATCTTGAATACCACCCACATCATCGCCAGAAAGATGGGGATGCCCAACACGCGGTTGGTGACGACGCGGTCAATACGGTCGGTCAAAGTCAGCCGGTCCTCCGCCGTGCGCTGGACGACCTCTTTGACCAGTCCGTTAATCCAGCCATAGCGGCGGTCCGCGATGACGATATCGACGTCGTCGCCGTAGATATGCCGTAGGTGCTGGACGCTGCGCTGCGCCGTCGCGATGACATTATCTGTACCTCCCACCTGCTGTACTTTGGTTTTAATATCCCGGTCTCCTTCCAACAATTTAACCGCTAACCACCGCGCGTTGTAGCGCGCCGTCAGCGCGGTGTGCCCCTCAATTACTTGTTGTAGTTGGACAATCTCGTTCTCTACTTCTTGGCCGTAATCTACCAGCATCCGTTTTCTGGTATAAGCCATAGCATGTGCAGACATATTATTTAACCTCCATTCTCAAATCTTCACTTCATGCTTGCGCGGTCCGCGCAATCGTTCTTTGCAATTCATCTAAGCCATCCCCTTTGGTGGCGATGGTCGGCACCACGGGCACGCCCAAGCCTTGCGCCAGCAGCGGTATGTCGATCTTCAACCCGCGAGACTTGGCGACGTCGCTCATGTTCAACGCGACGACTACTTTGGCGCCCATCTCCAGGATTTGCACCGTCAGATAGAGGTTACGCTCCAAGTTCGCGGCGTCCACCACCGTGACGACGACGTTCGGGTGCTCGTCTACGATATAATCGCGGGCGATGACCTCCTCCAGCGAATACGCGGTCAAGCTGTACGTACCGGGCAGGTCTACGACCGCGAATTCTTGCCCATTATGTTTCCAGGTCCCCTCCTTCTTCTCGACCGTTTTACCCGGCCAATTGCCGACATGCTGCCGCGCCCCGGTCAGGGCGTTGAAAATGGTGCTCTTGCCGGAATTGGGATTACCAGCCAGAGCGATTGTTGGTTTAGTCATTTGTACGTTCCTCCTTAATCAGTTTGAATTATAAATATTCAGTAGGGCGGCTTTCCATAGCCGCCGCTTGCGGTAATCACATACGGCAGGTATGGAAACCTGCCCTACTGCTACCGCGGTTCACAGCGGTTCCACCATGATGTGGTGCGCCATACCGCGTCCTAATGCCAGACGATAATCCTTAACGCCCAGCAGTATTGGGCTGTGCCGCTCGACGCGCATGACGCGTACGGTCATGCCCAGATTAAGCCCGAGGTCTGCCAGACGTTGGCGCAGCCGCCGCCCGCCCCGAATGCTCTTCAGGCGCACCTCCGCGCCGGGGCTCGCCATGATTAAGGGCATCACCCCATTACTGCTTGCCGCGCCGCTTTCCACTGCTATAAATTCGCGGTATTCTTCTACCGTCTCCATGTCCTGAATGTGGCTCGAGGCGTTGCGCAGATGAATATCCATGTCGCGTACGCGCGCCTCAAGTTCACTCAGCGAGATGTCCGGCGCCGCGTCAGCCAAGTGCGCGGTGAGGTGTTCAAGTTCACCTCGCAGTCGCGCCAGATCATCCTGCAAGTGATAAAGATCATCGGTCAATACGCCCATCCCCTATACCTCCACAGTGACGTTCGTCGCCTCGCTCTTACGCAGCGAGAGGTTGTAGCCCTTGACGGTGAACTCGACCGGATCGCCCAATGGGGCGACGCGGACTATTTCGACCTCCGCGCCGGACACTAGTCCCATATCGAGCAGGCGGCGGCGCACTGCGCCCTGTCCCTTTATCTGCACTATTGTGCCGCGTTCGCGGGGTTTGAGTTGACTTAACGTTTTTACAGCCATGATTTTTACCTCCTCTATAATTATTCCTTACAACGAAATTAGGTATACCTTATTACAGTAATAAGTATATCACATTTTGAAATTAAGCGCAAATTCAACTTCGGACAGCGCGCCTTGACTTATAATGTGAAACGGGGTAAAATTTGATTATGAACTACGCGAACATTTCTATAGATCATAGTGATCTGTATCTGGATGCCATCTACCACTTGCAGCAGCAACAGTCTCCCGTAGACACCGCGACGTTAGCCGAGCGCTTGCGCATCACACTCCCCTCCGTCAGCCAGATGATTCACAAATTGATGGGACAAGGCTTGGTACACTACGAACCGCGCCGCGGAGTCACGCTAACCGCCGCGGGGGAACGGCGAGCGCTGTTGCTGGTACGACGACACCGCCTGTGGGAGGTATTTCTAGCGGATTACCTGCATCTGGATTGGCAGCAGGTTTACGAGGAAGCGTGCCGCCTGGAGCATGTGACCACCCCCTTAGTCGCGGCGCGGCTAGAGGAGTTTTTAGGGCACCCGGACACTTGTCCGCATGGTAATCCGGTGCCGAACGCGGCGGGGGAGATCG
Organism: uncultured Anaerolineales bacterium; assembly: GCA_964606195.1. Taxonomy (GTDB): domain Bacteria; phylum Chloroflexota; class Anaerolineae; order CAZSIG01; family CAZSIG01; genus CAZSIG01. The sequence goes on along the minus strand of CAZSIG010000165.1, from coordinate 3,658 downwards.
CAGAATTGGACACTGTCCCATTGGTAGAAGTGGAAGCCGGAGAGACGCGGCGCGTCCGTACCATTTTGGAACGCGACGCGGATATCTTGAATTATTTGACTACGATTGGCGTAAAACCGGAGAGCAACATAACCGTGCTCGAACGCGCTCCCTTTGAGGGACCAATAACGATACAAGTGGGGGAACAAGTGAAGCCTCTGAGCTATACGCTGGCGCAGCATATTTTGGTTGAGCATGGAGCTGAGTAGCAAAACAAAAAAAGCCCCTCGCGAGCTTGTAACTCGCGAGGGGCTTTTTGGGTCAAAATTCGAACTAATCAGAGCAAATTGTTTCAGTCTCCACTTATATTTGAAGGCGTCAGTTGACCGCGATGACGGCACGCTCGTTCGGGCAATCAGCCCTCCTCCAGCCAATCCACAAGGGCGTTTGTTCGGTTTTCTCGTTCGGCGACCGCCGCGACCCGGGCATCGCCGCGCCACATTCGCCATACGACGCGGCCATATTTGAACATCAAATCCTTTATCCGTACTGGATAATAAGCGTAGACCCACTTGGAATCAGCCGCGACCGGGTATATGCGGGCAATGACCTTAGGAGAGCAAAAAACAGTCTTGAGGAGGATGAGTATTTTGTCCCCCAGCCGATCAGATTCCTGTACGCGGGACAAGATGTGGATGTCGGGCAGATTGTTCTGCTGTTCTCGGTGATTGAGAAAGATTTGTTCCCTGGACCATGCTATGAAGTGTGGGGGCAAATCATCCGCTTTCAGATTGTCCAATATCTCGTCCGGAACGGCGGCTTCGAGCAACTCTTGGGCAAGATAAAGTGTGAGGTAGACACAATTTTGCGCGCCCCACCGGCGGGCGCGCATTTGCACCTGCTTCCAGGCTATTTCAGTCTCGTAATGTTGGATGGTTGCAGCAATATCGCAAAAGGCGCGGAGACCAACGCGAAACTTGTGATGGTGAGAAGTATGTACACACAGGTGCAACAGCAAATCTTGAGGAGATAACGCGCGGGTTTGGATGCCGGCTATGGTGGCGGGTTGTGCTCTCTCCCATAGTCCCGCGATGTCTATCTGAAATGGATGTTCCATGCGGCCTGATGACCCAATCTGGCTCATCAGGCGCCAGTGAATCTCGATCGGTGTCGCGTTCGGCTTGATGAAGGGCGGCAAGTGGTGATGCGCCGCGTCGGCTACATCCCTCCACGCTTGCCTACAAGTGTACCCTAGCTCCAGTAATTTTTCCCCGGCTCGTAGCAAATCAGCCTTTTGGACCAGAATATCCACATCCACCATCGGTCTGAGGGCAATGTTGTCATAGACGATTTCCCCCAGGTGCGCGCCCTTTAATACGATGGCGGGAACGGCGGCATCCCGCAGCGCCGCCAGCACTTGACCTAATTCGCGGTACAAGCCCGTATTTCTGATGGCGCTCTGCAAGTAGATCTCCCGCAGTTCGCGTAAAACGCTGCCTGGAACACGCGCCCCTGGTTCTAAGCCCTTCAATCGCCAGTACAGCAGAGGCGTGACGCCATGCTCGTTCGC
>CAZSIG010000165.1:0-2009 GCA_964606195.1 uncultured Anaerolineales bacterium | reverse complement strand
CTCCCCGAATGAATTCGGGGTCTGCTATCGAAAGCACGCTAAAGCGTGCTGCGGACAGGGCAGTCCGCCCGCGTACCTGAACATGCTTGAGCATGTTTTTCATCTCAGCCTGTGAATTCATTCACAGCTATTAAAAGCCTGAACATGCTTGAGCATGTTTTTCGTATCAGCTTGTGAATTCATTCACTCTCTCCCTCTGCCCGCGTCTGCTGCCGCCACGATTGGGCGTAGCGCCCGCCGAGAGCCATCAGCTCCGCGTGGGTGCCGGATTCGACCACGCGCCCCGCCGCCATCACGTGGATCACATCAGCCTGCATGGCGGTGGTGAAGCGGTGGGTGACAATCAGGGCGGTGCGCCCATCCACCAGGTCGCGAAAGCGAGCCAGCCAGTCCGCTTCAGTCCAGGAATCCATCGCGCTGGTCGGCTCGTCGAGGATGACGAGTGATGCCTGGCGCAAAAAGGCACGCGCCAGCGCCACCCGCTGCCACTCGCCGACGCTCAACTCAGCCCCGCCGAACCATTTGCCCAGCACGGTCTGGTAGCCCTGGGGCAGGGTACGAATGGCGCGGTCGGCTCCGGCGGCGCGGGCGGCAGCCGCGATCTGCTCAAGGTTGGGTTCAGCTTCGAGATCGCCGTAGCCGATGTTGTCAGCCACGCGCTCGTGGTAGTGGACGGGTTCCTGAAACAGGACGGTGATTTGGCGGCGTAAATCCGCCAATGCTAACTCGCGCACATCCGTGCCGTCAAACGTGATGCGCCCGGACTGCGGATCGTAGAAGCGGCACAGCAGCTTGAGCAGCGTGCTCTTGCCCGCGCCGTTCTCGCCCACGAGAGCGACGATCTGGCCGGCGGGCAGAGTCAAGTTGAAGTCAGCCAAAGCCACGCGCTCGCTGTCCGGATATTGGAAGTGGACATTTTCAATGCGGATGTCCCCGCGGATGCGCGCCGGGCGGGACGTTTCCGCGGGGGGCGCGGTCACTTGGGGTTTCAGGTCCAGGAACTCGAACAGATTTTCGAGGAAGAACAAGTTGCGGTAAATCTCGCCGGCGCTGGTCAGCAGGGAACGCAGCAGCCGCTGCCCCTGGCTGAAGGCTTGGTAAAAGAGAGCCACGTCGCCCAGGGAGGCCAAGCCCCGGACCGCTTGCCAGACCATCCAACCCAGAGCCGCGCCCATCGAGAGGAGCGCGATGCCGCCCGCCGCCAGCTCCGCGAGTGCCTGATCGCGGGCGAGTTGGATACGTTCAGACGCGAGCCGAGTGCGCAAGGATTGGAACGCGGCTTTGAAATGGTCGCCCAGGGCGAACAGGCGCATCTCCGCCGCCGATTCATGCCACGTGATCAGCCAATCGTAGTAGCGTGTGCGGCGCTCGTTGACCGTGTTCTCGACCCGCCAGCGGTGAAAGCGTAGAGTGTGGCGCGCCACCACGAACAGCGCGGGCAGCGTGCTGACCAGCAACAGCAGCGGGATCCAGAGGCCGAAGGAGAGCAGCACCGCCGCCATCGCGAGCAGCGTGATGCCATTTTGCGCCAGGGCACCGAGGTTTTCGAGCAGCGCCGCCGGGCGGTTGAGGGCGTCCACGCGCGCGCGGTGGAGTTGATCGTAAAAGGCGGGCGTCTCGAAAAAGGCTAAATCCAGGCGGAGAGCCTGGGTGTGAATCATGCCGTAGATGTGGTTGCTGACTCGTTCCCCCTGAGCGGCGCGCACCCAGGTGGAGAGGCTGTTCAAGATTTCATTCGCCAGCAGCGCCAAAGCCATCAGCCCCACCCAGACCAGCGCGGGTTGGAACGGTCCGCCATCCAGCGCCTCGACCAAGCTGTCTACCAGGACGCGGCTCAGCGTGACGGTGGCGATGGGCAACAATCCTTGCCCCAGCAGCAGCGCCAGCCAAGCCAGCGGCCACGGGCGGGCAGCTTGCCAGACCAGGGCGACGGCGCGGGGTAGATAGGGGATTTGGTTGAGCAGATCTTTGAATCTGGATTTGAGGGGAACCGGGCTGGTTTTCATCGT
>CAZSIG010000164.1:0-7594 GCA_964606195.1 uncultured Anaerolineales bacterium | reverse complement strand
AGGGCGGCTGCGCGAAGCCTACCCGTAGGGGTATTCTTAGCCGCCATTTTATATATGCAGTAACAAAGGCAGGTATGGAAACCTGCCCTACCTTATGCTCTAAAGTTTCATTCACATCACACACGGGCTTGTAAACCGCGCTGTGCTAAACTCAGTCATCGCCTTCTTCTTTCGGCTCCTCCGATTTTGGCTCTTCCGATTCACTACCCTCACTCCAATAATCCTCTTCTTCTGCGGTTTCATCCTCAGTCGCGGGAGGCAGAGTGTAAGTTTCTGTCTCTTCTTCTCCCGTTTCCAACTCCTCCGGTTCCTCTTGAGTTTCCAAAGCGGGCATTTCAATAAAGGATGGCGCAAGTGTTTCAACTTCAGATTCGGGGATAGGTTCGCGCACGATCTCCTCCACTAAACGCGGCACTTCTTCCATTTCCTCCTCCGGTTCTGGTGCTGGAGGTTTAACTGTGGTCGGGTGGTAGGATTGCTCAATCGTTAGTCCTTTGGCGTAAATCGCGGGGATGAGTTTCTTATAGACATTCATATTCATCTCTTGCCGAAGCCGCGTCTCCGAAGTTGCCCATAATTCTTTCAAGGCTTGCAAATCCCATTCGCTAGAGACGAAGCCGTCGCCGACCGCGGTGCCCACTTCATAGATTATTCCCGTCTGATTTTTGATCAGTTCTATTGGAGCCGCCAGCGCGGATTTGCCGGTATAATTATCCACGTAAATTTGACTCCAAATATTCTTGCCGACAAGAAAACTTTGCAGTCCGTAGATTTGATTAGCCTGCACCGCGCTCTGTAATCCAAGACGCATTTTCTTAAATGCCAATTCCCCGGGACAAGCCGCGACGCTGAAAATCATCTCCGCGCCCTCAAAAGCTATGAGCCGCGCGGATTCTGGATACAGTACATCGGTACCTATCAATACCCCGAAACGCCCAAACTCCGTCGAGAAAACCTTGAAATCTGTACCATTAGCACAGGTCTCGGCTTCCTCAATATGCAAATTGATTTTATTCTGCTGCCCCAACACCTCACCATCGGGCGAAAATACAAAAACAGTATGATAAGTTTCGGCGGATAGTGAATCGCGCAGATAAAGACTTCCCGCGACGATGTACATCTCGAACTCGCGGGCGGCGTTGGAGAATAATTCGATGTACGCGGTGCGCAACTTATCGCTACTCTGATCCAGCAAGTTGGTCAATTTCTGATGCGCGCCCCCTAAAGCATCGCTCGCCGACCCTGCGACGCGCCCGATCATGCGGGACAGTAGTGACGCATCTTTGCGCCCCCCTTCATCGACGCGTTTCAACAGATTACGCTGCATTTGGGGCAGAAACGGATAAGCCAGCATCATCCCGCTCAACTCAGGGAAAACGATAACCTGCGCCTCTTTCTCCTTCGCGAGGCGCATGAAACGATATACATCTTCTTGATATTCTTCCTGAGTGTCATAAACGTGTAGCTGCTGTTGCACGCAAGCCACTGTAATCTTGTCCATTTTATCCCTCCTAACGTGTATCAGGTTTTCAGCGGAGCAAGAATGACTAAACTTTTTCAGCAGAATAAGCGATTAAACCGCGCTTATTGATATTCATACGCGGTCAAAAGAGGGCATAAATCCCTTGCTATCTAACTGTTATGTTCGGTCTAAGGTGAGCGTACTCTAATTTCGCTCTAAGCCCCCGTCGCGGGGGCGGCTGTGGCAAAAGCATCGCCCTATTCCCTAACACCCCCGGGGACGGGGGCTGAGAGCCATGTAGGGCGCAATTAAGTCGCTTTCATAGGGTGCACATAATGGTTAGACAGTCAGGGGCATAAATCCGCTCTACCCGCTAAATCTGCTGACTTTTCCATCTTTTTTCAGCAGAATCATAAATGCCAATTGAACTGGCGCGTCTCACTATAAGGACTTAGATTGCGCTGTACTTCACTATTCTCCCCACGAATCACCCCCACGCGCCACAAAATAACGTGACCGTGATATTGAGTATCCAAGCGCCATTTCGTATCCTTCACCCATACCGCGCCGCGTGGCTCCTCTCCAGAATACCACACCTGTACATCATACCATTCATCTTCAGCTAACTCCCCGACGCCTTCCCAACGTAGATAAATCGCGGTGTTGATGTCCGAGAAACTTACTTCATTGGCGGGTGACAATAACTGCGGTTGGGGATAAGATTTCGGCGTCGCGGTGGGCAGTGGAGTATTTGTAGGTGTTACCGTTGGCGACGAACGCCGCGTCGGGGAATTCGTCACGGTTGCCGATGGACGCGGGGTTCTCGTTCTGGTGGCGGTGGCGGTTCGCCGCCGCGTGGGACGGCGCGTCGCGGTCGCAGTGTCAGTTGGTTTAGGCGTTTTTGATGGTGTCATGGTCGATGTCGGCGAAGGCGTCGCGGTATCTACCTCGGTCGCGGTGGGGGTAGAGGTGGCAGTTTTGGTCGGTGGTATCGCGGTAGAAGTAGAGCTGGCGGTAGTGGTTGCTTTGGCGGTTACGGTCTTGGTGGGCTTCATGGATATGTCTACTGTTGGTTGAGAAGCTACTATCACACTGGGGGGCACCTCAGTTATCTCAACGACATCTTTGCGCGCTTCAACTTGTGGCTCAAAAACCATAGTAGCCGCGACGCGTCCCCCGATGATCGCCAAACGGATTCCCAAACCCGAACAGAAGCAGAAGGATGCCCATAGAGTGAAGGCGACTACCGCGATGAACAGATCGCGAAGGGCGAGGCTTTTAGGTTCATTTGGTGATTCGTTCGTCTGAGGTTTCTCTGGTTGTTCTTTAGTCATTTAAGTCCAAGTTCCTGTTAAAGTTCAAAAGCCCGTTCTTAAATAAAAACGGGCTAATTTCACTGATATTATCCTTGCTTCTGCCCTGACGTTTCTGAAGTTAGCTGAGTTGTTATTGGATTGCGCGTGAATGCTCCGGAGAAAACCTCCTCAACTCTATCCGCGAAGATGAAGTTCATCTCGTTGCGTATCTCCTCAGGAACATCCTCCAGATCTTTCTCATTTCGTTCGGGCAAGATGACGCGGTCCAAACCGGCGCGGCGGGCAGCTAATACCTTTTGCTTGATGCCCCCTACTGGTAATACTTTACCGCGTAGCGTGATCTCGCCGGTCATGCCGACATCAGAATCTATGGGCGAGTCTGTGAGTAATGAGACCAGCGCGGTGGCAATCGCCACTCCGGCAGAGGGGCCATCTTTAGGTATCGCGCCTGCGGGGATATGCAGGTGCACATCGTTCTTCTCGAAGAAATCTTCTTCAATGCCCAAATCACTCGACTTAGAGCGCACGTAACTCAACGCGGCTTGCGCCGATTCTTTCATCACCTCTCCCAACTGTCCGGTCAAGGTCAAGCCCTTTTTCCCCAACATCTTCGTCGCCTCGATGAATAAAATGTCGCCTCCATGCGCGGTGACTGCCAACCCCGTAGCCACTCCCGGTATCTCTGTCCTCTCTGAAACTTCGGGAAAATACTTTTGTTTTCCCAATAGCTCGCGCGCCTTTTCATCGGTAATCACTTCAGGCATATTCTCCATTGTTCCCTCCGCGATTTTAGTGGCGATCTTACGACAAACACTACCGATCTCGCGTTCAAGGTTTCGCAGTCCCGCCTCGCGCGTGTACTCGCGAATTATGATCCGCAGCGCGCCATCCTCAAATTCGATCTCTTCAGGACGCAGTCCGTTCTCGTCAATCTGGCGCGGAACGAGGTATTGTTGGGCGATTTTGACCTTCTCTCCCTCAGTGTATCCATCGAGCGTCAGTACTTCCATGCGATCAAGCAGCGGTTGGGGGATAGGTCCCATCGTGTTTCCGGTAGCTATGAACATCACTTTGGATAAGTCGAAAGGCACATCCAAGTAATGGTCGCGAAAATCGGAATTTTGTTCCGGATCTAATACCTCCAGCAAAGCTGAGGAGGGATCACCGCGCCAGTCTTGCCCGACTTTGTCCACCTCGTCGAGCATGAATATCGGATTGTTAGAACCGGCGCGTTTTATCGCTTGAATGATGCGCCCCGGCATCGAGCCGATGTAAGTGCGGCGGTGCCCGCGAATCTCAGCTTCGTCACGCAAGCCGCCCAAACTCATACGAACGAATTTGCGTCCCATCGCCCTCGCAACAGATCGCCCCAGACTGGTCTTGCCCGTCCCCGGGGGGCCGATGAAGCACAAAATCGCGCCCTCGCGCCGTTTCCGAATCAAATCTTCGTATTTCTCCTCATCTTCCTCGGCTGTTTCTTCTCCTTCCTCACTCTCTTGCTGTTCTTCCGCCAATTCCTCCTCAGCGCGTTCCAACTTCAGTTTGCGCACCGCGAGGTACTCTAAAATGCGTTCCTTGATTTTATCCAAATCGTAGTGATCTTCATCCAGCACGCGGCGCGCCCGCGTGATGTCTAATTTGTCCTCCGTGCTGACTTGCCAGGGCAGTGAGACGAGCCAATCGAGGTAAGTTTTAATGAGTGAATACTCCGCGGCGGCGGGGGGCATCTTCTCCAGCCGCTTCAACTCGCGGCGCGCCTCTTTCTCCGCCTCTTCGGGCATTCCAGATTGCTCGATTTGTTCTTCAAGTTCCTTCGTCTCGATAGCGATCTCATCCTCTTCGCCCAATTCCTTCTTGATCGCCTTCATCTGCTCATGCAAGAAGTATTCGCGTTGCATCTTGCCCATTTCGGACTGTGCCTCGTTCTGAATCTTCTTGCCCAACTCCAGAACCTCTACTTCTCTGGTCAATATTCCCAGCAGCTTACCCAGCTTCTCTTTAACCGCGTCGATCTCCAGAACTTCTTGGGCTTCCTCTATGTCCATACGGACGCTGGTAGCAACTAAGTACACCAACTGGCGCGGGTCATCGATGTTAAGTGCCGCGGTCATCAAGTCCTCGGGAAGTTGCGGCATCAGCGCGACCAGACGGCGAAACATCTCCACCGTATTGCGCATCAGGGCTTCGATTTCGACCGAATCTTCCGTGATATCGGGGACTACCTGAACTTGTGCTCGCAAATAGGGGTCAGTCTGTGTGAATCTCTCAATGCGAATGCGCTCCATCCCTTGTACCAGCAAGCGCAGAGAACCTTCCGGCGTTCGCAACAAGCGATGAACGGTGGCCATAGTTCCTATAGTAAAAACATCTTCCGGTCCCGGATCCTCAATCTCTTCATCCTTCACCGCGACCAATGCGATCACGCGCTTGCCTAATACCGCGTCGTCCACCAACTTGATGGAGCGTGGTTGACCTACGGTTAATGGTAAAAATGTCAGCGGATATACGACCGCGCCGCGTAGCGGCAATACAGCTAGTTCCTCTGGCGTTTCGTTCGCTTCGTCTGTTTCTTCTAATACGTTCGTTTGTGTTTCGTTTATCAGGCTCTCTTGTTCTAATGTTGCCATAAATTTTTCCTCTTTCGGTGATATCATCGTCAATAGTCTCCTAATGAAACCAGTGAATCTGGTTAGTTGTTCGTCTAAGAAAGTGTAAATCGTCCTATTCCACTTGCCGCGCCCTGCTGTCATCAATTTCATTACCTCATTTTCAATATTATGATAGTGCTGAACCATTTGTGGAATACAATACTCGAACCGCGATACTGCCACCTTACAAAGGTTTAGATTGAGTAGCTATCTCAGATCGAAAAAACTATTCGCGGCAGTTAATACGGCGCGGGCGCGTCTTTTGTAATTCGACAGTTAGAATTCCCTCTTTGTAGCTGGCTTCAATCCCTTCCTCTTCTACCGGACACGGCAGATGTATTTGTCTCCTGAATTCGCCGTAGATGATTTCCATTTGCGCGTAGGAGAGTTTATCTACTGGATCGCGCCGCGTCCCACTGATAACTAACGTGCGGCGTACTAGAGAGATGGAAAAGTCATCAGAATTCATCCCCGCGGCTTCCATGCGCACCACTACGCGCTCATCAGTTTCAAAAACATCAGTAGGTGGTTGCCATGCTTGATAGTCTCGCGCTGTAATCGATATGCTAACCATACTTAAAAACCCCTCAGTCGTAATATTGGGCATTGGTTCATCGGAAGTCTATACGCGGTCAACAATTGCTAATAAGGATCGAGAAATAAATAGGTTCCGCATTTGCCTGTTCAGCGCAGGCGTAAAGCCTGCGGCTACATTGTAGGCGCACCCTTTATGGGTGCGCTTCTAACTGAACTAGCCCCGAATCATCAATTGCCCGCTTATTCTGGTTCCCACGGATACACCAGCCAATCGTTAGCTTCCTCGGCGAAGTACGTAGGGCGGCGGTCGGGGTACTTTGATTGCGTAGGTTTGTAATGCAATATCGCGGTATCGGGAATCCCCCCCGCTTCCTTGACGCGGTCTACCACCGCGGTAATCGTCCGTCCGCTATCCCAAACATCATCAACGACCAAAATTCTTTTATCCCGCAACAATTCCGTTTCGGGAAACTGTAAGAATTCAGGGTCTTGTTTGGTCTGTCCCGGCTGGGTATAATAACTGACTGCGGCGACTAGTATATTGCGTAAATCAACCTTCTGGCTGATAAGACACGCGGGAATCATCCCCCCTCGTGTGACCACTAACAACGCGTCGTATTCCTCACGCAATTGCGCGACGATATTCTCTACAGATCGTACAATGTCCTGCCACGTCAAGTAAACCTTCTCTATTTCCACGCGCCTTTGTACTCCTTACGTATTATTTAATTTTATCATAAAAAGTGCCGCTTATAAATAGCAACGTCGAATAGGATTGTACTATAAAACCTCAGAGTACACAAGTAAGTAAAAGCATAGGATTTACGTAAGTTTACAATAATGTCACCGCAGAGAGCGCAGAGGACGCGAAGAAGAGGGAGAAAAAACTTTTTACTTGCATAAGCACTCATAAGCGTTCATTAAATCCTGAGTGTCTAAGTATTATGTCCGCACTATTAAAATGTCACCCTGAGCGTAGCGAAGGGTCTCGTTTGCCGCTAAAAGCGGTTACGCGGAGAGCTAAAGCCTGATATAGTCTAAAACGAGATGCTTCACTGCGTTCAGCATGACATTTAAGTACTCCCTAAATTTGTTTTATAGTGTGTATATAACGGTTAAACAGTAAGGGGCATTAAAGGGTATACTCGCGGCGCGCTAGATAATTAACTGGCAGTACTTGCGCAGCTACCGCGAAAGGGGAAGAGCCAAAGTCATTTTTTCTCAAAACCACGATTTTTTGACCACCATTGACCGCTAATGAGCGCGGTCAGGTGCCCGTCACTTTCCGAAGTGCTGGGCACCTGACCGACTGCGTAAGTCCTGTAACTAGAAAACTCTGCGCTCTCCGCGTCCTCGGCGGTAAAAATGCACCGAAGTTGCGTAAATCCTAGAGCATAGATTTTATAAAGGTAAGTAGCCAACAACGCGAATTTGCACTTATTTGCGAAATGAGTTATCATACGGTTTGTAAATTGAATATGTTCGTTAGAGGTACTCGTCGCCCCGGATGGCGCGAGTGGAAACGGCGAAGCTGGTGTAAGTCCGGCACTGTCCCGCAACTGTAACCTGTTAGATGATTTATACAGGAAGTCAGGACGCCCGCCTCTAGCGGCTCCATTTAGCCTCGCGGA
>CAZSIG010000163.1:0-7604 GCA_964606195.1 uncultured Anaerolineales bacterium | reverse complement strand
ACCCCGCGCCGGTAATGCTGGCGGCGTTCGCCGGCGCGCTGGCGACGGTCAACGCCGATACTTGGGCGACGGAGTTGGGCGTGCTCAGCAAAAAGACGCCGCGGTTGATAACGACCGGCAAAGGGGTAGAGGCGGGCACTTCCGGTGCAGTAACGGCATTGGGAACATTAGCCGCGCTGCTCGGCGGGCTGGCAATCGGATTAGCGGCGTGGCTGTTTCTGGTACTAGACAAGCTCATCGGCGGACCGGGCTACGCGCAGCTTGGTGTCATGGGGGTGATAGGTTGTGCTTGCCTGATTCCGGTCACCGCGCTGGGGGGATTAGTTGGGGCGTTGTTCGATAGCTTGCTAGGTGCGACGGTGCAAGCGATCTACTACTCTCCGACGCAGCAGAAAGAGACGGAGCGGAAAGTCGATTCGGATGGTATCCCGAACAAACTGGTGCGCGGGTGGAGTTGGCTAAACAATGACTGGGTGAATTTCATCAGTTCGGCAGTCGGCGCGCTGGTGGGCGCGGTGATTTGGGGGTTGATTCACTGATTTATAGAGCTTGTATAGTGGTGGTTAAATAGTAAGTGATAGTTAAAATGATTACAATTCAACCACCAAGAACACCAAGGCTATTTTTACTTCGAATGGTAACTTTTGACCGCGTATGAACACTGTTAACCGAAAAACCCTTCGTGTCCTTAGTGGTAAAATTATCGTATTGCTTTTCCCTATCACTTGCTACTTTACCACTACTTCTCATTCAACTCATTGCAAATACTTACTCAAATCCACATCATGGTAACGCACGCGCCCGGCATAATCGCGCCGCCCCTTGTCGAACGTCGCGTCTATGCCGATTTTGGTATGAACACCGCGCGAGTCTGCGGTGGGGTCCATCTCATGGCCCTGCGCGCCGGGGACGAGGAAAATGTCCTGGCTCCAATCGACGCGCGTGCTCAATGCCCACAGCACATCCGCGGGGTCATAAATATCGATGTCTGAATCGACAACGATGCACCACTTGATATTGACGTGCGCGGTGAACGTCGCCAGCGCGACGTTTTTCGGCTCGCCCGGGTTCGATTTATCAATCGCGACGATGGCGGTGAAGCCACTGCCGTAGGGGGGAATGTGCAATCCCGCGACGTTTTTGCTAACATGTTGCACGTAGTTGAGCAACAGCGGTTCGCGCGGCAGCACATTGCCCAGATAGACATGCTCGTTCCAGCCCGGAATAATGGTCTGATAGATAGGATTATCGCGCCAGCAGATGGCAGTCACATGAAAAACCGGACTCACCCAAATGTCCCCGAAATAGCCATGAAACTCCGCGAGCGGTCCCTCCCCCTCGCGCTCGTGGCTGCCGAGATACCCCTCGATGACGATTTCCGCCTCCGCGGGAATATCGATGTCCACCGTGACACCGCGACAAACTTTCACCCCCTCGCTCCGAATCGCTCCCGCGATTAGTAGTTCATCATCCTCATACCGTGCCCCTGCCGCAATCATAATCGCCGGGTCCAAGCCAATGGCAACCGCGATGGGGAGATTCTTATCTTTTTCCTCGCGATTATTCAGAAATTGCCGCACATGGCGCCACTCATTGACGTTACAGCCGAAGGTGCGCGCGTCTTTGATTTGCATTCGATTGTAGGATAGATTACCGCGTCCACTCACGGGGTCTTTGCTGACGACCACGCCGCCGGTGATGAACGCGCCGCCATCGCCACTAGCGTGAATGGGGATAGGGAGGTCGTTTACGTCGATGTCGTCATCGGTGATGATATTGGCTTTCCAGGGCGCTTCGTCTACGCGCACCGGGGGGATGCCGTTATGCGGCTCTAGGGCGCGGCGCATCACCTCGACTACTTCGCTTTTCTTGCAACCCAACGCCAACGCCGCCCGCGTCTGATTGGCGACCGCGGAGGCGAACAAGCGCCATGAAGTTTCGGTCACATTCTCGAACAGCGGCGCGGGACCCGCCTGGCGCGCCAGCGCGGCAGCTACGTCCGCGAGTTCGTGATTTAGGCTGACCGGCTTCGCGATATGTACAAGCTGTCCCGCTTGTTCCAGCACATCTAGGAAAGAACGTAAATTGTGAATTTTTGTCATTTTATTCTCCTGAGATATTTGCGGTGTCAAAAGCGCGGGATTAGAAAATGGGCGGGGTAATCACCGAGATGAAACGAAGAGTTACGTCCCCCTTAGCCGCGAGACGGCGCAGCATCGGCCCCTCGAAGTAAATCGCGTCGCCGGGACCGAGATTGTAAGCCTCGTCGCCTAATTGTATTTCAAGTTGTCCTTGCAACACGTAGATAAATTCTTCGGTGTATTGTTCTGAAGGCTCAATGATTTTTTCGTCCCCTGGCTCGCGTTCCGCCAGAAATGCTTCCATCTGACGGTTCAGGTCGGGAGTTAGCAGTTCGTAGACGGTGGTAGAATCTGGCAAGGTCAACTTCGAGCGTTTATCGCGCCGCACGACCGGACTTTTGCCGTTCGGTTCTACGAGGAAATATAAGATGGGGACATCTAGCGCGGCGCTGATTTTCCTGAGCGAGTCGATGGATGGGCTAGTCAAATCGCGCTCCACTTGGCTCAAAAAGCTCGCGGTCAGTTCAACTCGTTCGGCTAACTCTCGCAAACTCAAGCTTAGTTCTTGACGGCGCTCTCTAATACGTTGACCTAATTGCATTCGTACTTCCTCCCGCGATACTGCGAAGGATCAATGAAAAAGATTTCTCATCAAGAGAATTATATCACAACTCGCGGTTTGTGTCAACTTATATTTAATAATAATCAATCTTGTTAAACCATACTGTAAATGTTGTCCAGCATTGGTTAATTATGTATGTGCTTATTAAGCTATACTTGACAAAAGGGACATATTCTGTTATAATACATCACTGAAGTTTAGTGTAAACCTCACAAATAGCTGCGCGTTTTCCGGAGATAGATAAATTATGAACAAAAATGTTGACTGGAAAGCGATTGCCACCCCCCTTGATGTCTTCGATATCCCTGTACCAGAGAACTTCCTGCGTAAGTGGCAAGAGTACGATGTAACCGCGACGGGAGTCGTATTTCACTGCGAGATGGCGAACGGTGAAATGATAGATTTTCGCGTCGATGTCGTAGAACCTGACGTCCTGCGCGTGCGCATGAGCCTGAATGGCACTCACCGCGACACGAGCGAGATGTTGATACGCGATGACTGGACATCTCCCCCCTTCGAGACGGAAGAGCGCGCCGACGCACTGATTTTGACCACCGCGCGATTACGCGTGGAGTTTCAGCGTTTTCCCTGGCAAATGCGCGTTTTCGACGTGCAGTCACCCGCCGCGGCGCCCTTCTTCAGCCAGCGCGTCGATGACCGCGCCTACGGCTACGCCTATGAGGTGCCGCCAGTTGGCTTTGATAAAAACGAGAATGGTGAATTGACCGCGCGTGAAACTGTCACCGTCACACCCAACGAATCATTCTACGGCTTCGGTGAGAAATTCACCCCCCTAGATAAATGGGGACACGAAATCGTCTCCTGGGCGGTTGATTCCGGCAACGTCAGTAGCCATCGTTCCTACAAAAATGTCCCCTTCTTTATGAGCACCGCGGGCTACGGACTATTCGTTCATTCCTCTTTCCCGATTGTCTACCGCATGGGCACCGAATCGAACATCTCCTACTCGTTTTACATCGCGGACAGCCGCCTCGATTACTTTCTCATCTACGGCCCCGAATTCAAACACATTCTCCACCGCTACACCGACTTGACCGGGCGCGCCCCCGTGCCGCCGAAATGGTCTTTCGGGTTCTGGATGTCGCGCGCCGGCTATCGCAGCCGCGATGAGGTAGAGACGGTAATTCGCGAGATGCGCGAGCGCGATTTTCCTTGCGATGTCCTCAGCCTTGACCCCTGGTGGATGGGCGCGACGCCCTGGTGCGATTACGAATGGGATACAGCAGCCTTTCCCGAACCCGCGCAGATGCTCGACAACCTACGCGCGCAGGGAGTGCGTACCTGCTTGTGGATAACGCCCTATATTCCCACAGGCACCGATTTGCATGAAGAGGGCACGAAACGCGATTGCTTCATTCGCAAGGCGGACGGCACTATCAGCCCCGTCATCGAGGCGTTCGCGGGCGACGAACTAGCCGCGATCGATTTCACCAATCCCGACGCGGTCAAATGGTTTCTATCCAAACTAGAAAAATTGCTCGATATGGGTGTCGCGGTCTTCAAGACCGACTTCGGCGAACAGGCGCCGGTCGACGCGGTCTATCACGATGGGCGCTCCGGTTTGGAGATGCACAATATCTATCCGCTGCTCTACAACGGCGCGGTTTTCGGGTTGACCGCGCGATACTTCGGGCGCGGCATGACCTGGGGGCGTTCCGCGTACGCGGGTTCACAGCGCTATCCGATTCAGTGGGGCGGTGACAGCTACAGCAGCCTCGACCAACTAGCTTGTCAGGTGCGCGCCCTGTTGGGTTATGGCATGTCCGGCGTACCATTTTGCAGCCACGACGTAGGCGGCTTCGACTTCGTGCCCGGCTTTTTCGACCATGTGACGTTCGAGGAATATCTGGAAATCTACGACCGCGAGGAACTGCGCCGATACCCCAAAGACGCGGAAACCTACGTGCGTTGGATGCAGTTCGGCGTGTTCTCATCGCATGTGCGCGCACACGGTAAACAGCCGCATGAACCCTGGACTTATGGCGAACAGGCAGAGGAAATCACGCGGCGTTACCTCAAACTGCGTTATCGCCTGTTGCCCTATATCTATTCTATGGCAATGCGCGCCGCACAGACGGCGTTGCCGATAGCGCGCCCTCTGATGTTGGAATATCAAGCTGACCTGAACACGCATCATCTCGACCTCGAATATATGTTCGGTGACAGTTTGCTGGTCGCGCCGGTAGTTACATCTGCCAAGCGTCGCCGCGTCTATCTGCCCGCGGGCGAATGGGTAGATTATTGGACGAAAGAGCTATGCGCGGGTGGGCAATGGATTGAGGTGGACGCGCCGCTGGAAAAACTGCCGCTGTGGGTGAAGGCGGGCGCGATTATCCCGCTCGGTCCCGAAATGGCGCATACCGCGGAGAAAACGCTAGACCCATTGACGCTGGAGATATACGCCCCCCGCGCCGCGAGTGAGTTGATAATTTACGATGAGGACAAACCGGAGATTGCGGTGCGTTATACCTGTAAAGGCAAAAAGCTCTCCGTCGAGGTGGGAGCGGCACCGGGCGCGGTGGAAATCATCTTATACGGCGCGGGAGTCGAAACAGTTACCCTCGCGGGCGTGGCGCTGAAACTGGAAAAGGTTTCCGGTGGATACAAGGTGCATTTCGACGGAACGGGTGGGGGCAACGTGGATTTTTTGTTAGTGTGAGAAAATAAGTAGCGGTTAAATGACAAGTGATAGTAAAATAAATGCAATTCAACCACAAAGGGCACAAAGGACACTAAGGTAGCTTTTGCTCTGCTTGATAACCGCTGACCGCGTATAATATTATGCTATTGACAGAAAACTCTTTGTGCTCTTAGCGTCCTTTGTGGTTAAGTTATCGTATTACTTTTCCCTATCACTTACGGCTTTACTACTATTTGAAAAAATATTTCCCGCGAATTATAACGAATTGAGGAGGTGTGAGGCTCGAATTATAAATGGTAGTCGATTGGATACAGTGAAAGCCTAGCAAGCTATCGCGCTGATTTTGACAGATTAACTAGAACTAGAATAAAGGAGAGAAAAGATGTTTAAGAATAAACTATGGAATGCGACCGCGATATTGATGGTGGTTCTCATCATCGCATCGCTCGTGGCTTGCGCCGCGCCGACGCCGCAGGTAATCGAGAAGCCGGTGACGGTAGTTGTCGAGAAGGAAGTGGTGGTCGAAAAAGAGGTCGTCTCTACTGTTGAGGTAGAGAAAGTAGTTGAAGTAGAAAAAGAGGTCGTCAAGACCGTCGAGGTGGAAAAAATAGTTAAAGAGACGGTCGAAGTGGAGAAGATTGTTGAGGTGCCGGCTGAAGCGAAGGCTAAACCGGTCAAAATGTGGGCGAGTTACGATTTGACCGACGAGGAGAATCCTCCATCAGTTACCCTGAAGCAAGCGATTGACACCTTCCAAGCCGCGACGGGTATCGAGGTAGTTTATGAACAGGTCGCGTGGGACCAACTAGCGACCAAACTCGCGGTGCAGGCGCAGTCCGGCGGTGACATGCCCGACATTGTGGAGACCAGCAGCCAGCACGTAATGGCGCTTATCAACGCGGGCGCGCTGATGGACATCTCCAGCATGGTTGAGGACGCGAGTTGGTACAGCCAACTCAACCCCAGCGAGGCGCAGGCTTGCGTCGTCGGTGGTGAGAGATTCTGTGTGGCAGCGGACATTCGCGGGGGCGCGTGGTACTACGATGTCGAGCATTTCCCGAACGATTGGCCCACGACTGCCGAAGGGTGGTTGGAAGAGGGCGCGCGGCTCAAGGATGAAGGAATATATGTGAGCACCTTCTTCGCGGGGCGGCACTACGGCGCGGCGGAGTTGACCTGGGGGCCCTGGTTCTACTCCAACGGCGGCAGTATCTTCGATGAGGAAGGCAAGCCAGACTGGGCTTCCGCTGAGAACGTAGAGGTGGTCGAATGGGCGCGTGAACTGCTCGCTAATGAGTATATTCCCGAAACCTGCTTCACCGGCGATTTCTCCGCGGGTGAGGTGCCTTGGGAGGATGGCAGCGCGGCTTCAGTGCGCGGCGGCTCCTGGTCATACCTGTTCATCAATGGGTTGCAGGAAAAATTCGACGGTGGTGAGACGAAACTTGGTCTAGCTCCCTCTTTCAGTGGTGGGCCGAACTATGTCTTCTTGGTCGGTGAGGGTTGGGGTGTTGCCTCCGGCGCGCCGAATCCCGAGGGCGCGGTTGCGTTCATCAACTTCTTCATGAACCCCCAAATTCTGGCGCAATGGGCGAGTCAGCATTACGGTATCCCTACCATCGACGCCGCGTTCAATAGTTCCGCGTTTGACAACGAATTTTACGCTGTGTCCAATGAGAACTTGGCGAACAATGGTATCTTCATCGAGCCGAGCCAGTACTATGTGGAAGGGCTAACCAAGCTATCCGAAGTACTTCAAGAATTGATGCTCGACCCGGAGATGGATGCTATGGAGACTCTTCAAGACGCGCAGGACGAGATAACGAATCGATATTTCTAGGCTAAAGTGAGGGGGCGATACCGCGCGGTATCGCCCCCTCACGTAAGACTTTCTCAAAGTCGTCGAACCTCCCGCAGGTTGGGACACCAGCACCTTGCTCCAGCACGGTTACGGCTGTAGAACTATACATTTAGTCAGGAAAATCAAACCTGCGGGAGGTTTTGGCAGCGCGGTTTGTACTTTGAGAAAGCCCTGTCTCACGTTTAGAGATTATCGACTTTCTTGAACAAAGGATAGCTAACCACAGAGACACTGAGAGCACTGAGATAATTTAGTAAGTCCTACTCTGTGTTCTCCGCGTCTCTGCGGTAAAATTATAATTTCTTCGTTCATTCACTATATAAAAAGGAGATGTGTTATGCGCCAAAATAAAATGTATCCATATTTACTAGTCGCGCC
>CAZSIG010000162.1:4287-7627 GCA_964606195.1 uncultured Anaerolineales bacterium | reverse complement strand
CTCGCGCGATGAAAAGCACATCGGGTTCGCGCCCGTTCTCCAATTTCATCTGAAATTGTGAATCGATTATCACGCCCAAGTCATGCAACCTCACAAACGCGCGTAGCACGACCAATAAAAAGCCAACCATGTCTTGATGCTGGTAAGAACGCGGCGTAGTCATTACCACTTCGCCGTTTACCCATTCCGCCCGCGTGTCTTCGTCTGCCCAATCTAAAAATTCCGCGTAGGTCATTTTTCGCCGTTCTGTGAGCATCGTTCTTTCCCCCATAGAACTTACGCAAATCTCAGACTTCCGAAGTTTCGAAAAACTTCGGAAGTCTCCGTCTACGTTCATTGACGTTTATTATTAGTCATTTGTAAACCGACCGCGCAGATTTAATGTGAAGTTGCGTAAGTCCTACCCCAGAGTTTTCCTAATGTAGCCATCCCCTTTACGGGGACGTCCTCCACCCCCGCCGCAAAGGGTGCGCCTACAAAAAACGCGGCACATTCGCTCATATTTGACAAAGCAAACTTTGTCACTCCAATGAAATTGCGAACGTGCCGCACGATTATTAACTTCGCTTGACTACGCCTTTTCCACGCGCACCGCGCAGACTTTGTACTCCGGTATCTTGGCTACCGGGTCTAGCGCGGGGTTGGTCAGGAAGTTCACCGACGCGTCGGGGAAGTGGAACGTGCCGAACACTAGCCCCTGTTCCACGCGGTCAGTCACCATAGCCTTAGCCACGATTTCACCGCGCCGCGAACTCACCTTGATTTTATCTCTATCCGCTACCCCCAGCGCGCTGGCGTCGTCGGGGCTGATTTCCATCAACGCTTCGGGGTATTCCGCCAGCAAACCCTTCGAATGCCGCGTCATCTGCCCGCTGTGCCAGTGATAGAGCACGCGCCCGGTAGTCAGCATCAGCGGATATTCGTCGTCGGGCAGCTCCGCGGGCGGCAGGTGGTCGAGTGCCATGAAGTGCCCCAAGCCGCGACTGAATTGTCCTACATGCAAAATCGGCGTGCCGGGGTGCGTGGCATCCTTGACCGGCCATTGCAGCGTCTCGCCCGCGTTCAAACGTTCGTGCGATACCCCCGCGTAAATCGGCGTGAGCGCGGCAATCTCTTTCATCACATCCGCCGTAGTTTCGTAATCCCAGCCCGCGTAGGGCGCAGCCGCGTCGGGATTAGCCGCGCCAGCCGCGATAGTGCGCCGCGCCAGCTCGGTGAGAATGCGCCAATCGGGACGGCTGTCTCCCGTCGGCGGCACCGCCATGCGCACGCGCTGAACGCGCCGTTCGCTGTTCGTGAAGGTCCCCTCCTTTTCGGCGAAGGGGGTGCCGGGCAGAATCACATCCGCCAATCGCGTCGTCTCCGACATGAAAATATCCTGCACGACGAGGAATTCCGCCTCCGCCAGACAATGCCGCGCGTGGTTCACGTCGGGGTCGGTGACCGCGGGGTCTTCGCCGATGACGTACAACCCCCGCATAGTCCCCTCACACGCGCCGTTCACCATCTCCGTCACGGTCAAGCCCGCTTCCACCTTCACCGATACGCCCCACGCGTCTTGGAATTTCTCCTGCATCTCGGGCAGCACCACCTTTTGATAGCCCGAATAGACATTGGGCAAGCCGCCCAAGTCGCACGCGCCCTGCACGTTGCTCTGACCGCGCAGCGGGTTGACGCCGCCGCCGGGCACGCCCATATTCCCCAACAACATCTGCAAGTTCGCACAAGACATCACGTTGTTGACGCCACAGGTATGCTGCGTAATGCCCATCGCGTAGAGCAGCGCGCCGGGGCGATTCTCCGCCATAATTCGCGCCGCCTCTTCAATCTGCGCCACCGGCACGCCGGTAATCTCCGCCGCGACTTCGGGAGGATATTTCTCCACCGTCTTTTTCAAATCCTCAAACCCCTCGGTGCGCTTGGCGATGAATTCCTCATCATGCCAGCCCTCGCGAATGATGACGTGCATGATGCCGTTGAGGAGCGCGATGTCGGTGCCCGGTTTGTGCCGCATATACAAATCTGCCCAATCGGCAATATCAATCTTGCGCGGGTCCGCGACGATGAGCTTCGCGCCGCGATAGCGCACCGCCGTCCGAATGCGTGTGCCGATGACCGGGTGCTGTTCCGTCGTGTTAGAGCCGGTGATGAAATAACACTGTGCGTCGTTCGCGATGTCCGCGATGGAGTTCGTCATTGCCCCACTGCCAAATGAAGTGACTAGACCAGCCACAGTAGGGCTGTGTCAAAGGCGCGCGCAATGATCAACGTTGTGCGTCCCTAACACCTGCCGCGCGAATTTCTGCATCAAGTAGTTCTCTTCGTTGGTGCACTTGGCGGAGGCAAAGACCGCTAACGCGTCACCGCCGGATTCTTTCTTAATCGTCGCGAATTTCTCAGATACGAGATTCAACGCCTCATCCCAACTCGCGGCGCGAAAACCGGGGTACTTGCCGTCCGTCGCGCTCTCGTCCTTGATGAGCGGCGTGGTCAAGCGATTCGGGTGGTTGACGAAATCGTAGCCGTAAGCCCCCTTGACGCAGGTGCTGCCCTGATTGGCGGGTCCGGCGGGATTACCGCGCGCCCCGATGATTTTGTTGCCGCGAGTCTCCAGAATGAGACTGCACCCCACACCGCAGTAGGTGCAGGTAGTCACCGTCTCTTTGGTAGGCATGCCGTTCTCCACATGCGAACGCGGCACCAATGCGCCGACCGGACAAGCCGCCACGCACTGCCCGCAGAATTCGCACGAAGAACCCTTTGTCGGGCGGTCGAATTCGGTGGCAACTTTGGTATCGAAACCGCGATAGGCGAAGAAGATGGCGGTGCGTCCCTGTATCTCCGCGCAGGTGCGAACGCATCTGCCACAGAGAATACAGCGGTCTAAATCGCGCACGTAGAAGGGGTTGGAATCGTCTAAATCGTAGTGATGCTTCTCCCCACCGACGTAGCGCATCTGCCGCACGCCGACGTATGCCGCAACTTCCTGCAGGTCGCATCGTCCATTTTGTACGCACTGCAAACAATCCTCAGGGTGGTCTGACAAGAGCAGTTCCACAATATTGCGCCGCGTAGTGTCAATCAATTCACTGCTGGTACGCACTACCATGCCGTCCACCGCGGGGGTAGTACACGCGGGCAACATCGGACGGCGGTCGCCCTGCACTTCCACCAAGCAGAGCCGACAACCACCGTAAGGCTCCAGGTGGTCATCCGCGCAGAGGGTGGGAATATACACCCCCGCTTTCTTAGCCGCGTCGAGGATAGTCGCCGGTGGCGCTATCTCCACTTCGCAGCCATCAATGGTTAATTTAATATTACTCATACTCATTCAACTCCT
>CAZSIG010000162.1:2685-4187 GCA_964606195.1 uncultured Anaerolineales bacterium | reverse complement strand
TTCCTGTAATCGCGCCACGAATGCCGCGTGTTCCTCCGTCTGTAAACCGCGCTGCAATGTCGCCAGCACTTGCGCCAAATCGCCCGCTAACAACGCGCTCACCGCGAGGTGTAAGCCCGGAAAAACGCGGCTGCGTATCACGCCCTCCGCGTCAGGCTCTAATGGGACATATTGCCCTTCGCGCCACTCAAACCAATCCAACCGATTATCGTAGATTTGCCACACCAGATACTCTTGTACTCTGTTGCGCTGATAGACATTCATCTTCTCATGCAGGTCATAAGAGACACTGCTCGCCGCGACTTCTGCGACCAATTCCGGCGCGCCCTCGATGTAGTCATCCTCGTCAACGCGAGACTGTCCGCCCTGCGCGGTATCTAACCGCAGCAACGCATCAGGTTGTACTTCGTTTGCCCAATCCAAGCGCACAGAAGTATTATCGCTCAAGCGAACTTTCGGCGTAGCGGCACGGTAGTTACCTAACCAAGTCATAACATCGCTATGTGCTTCGCCATGACCATTACTTACCGGTGAGGGCATATACACCACTCCTTCTATCAACTCAGCTTTCTTGATATGCGGCATCGCCTCGTAGCGGCGCTCGAACTCCGCCCGCGTCAGATGGTCACCGCTCTCCAAGGGCAATGGTTCATCTTTGGCCGCGTAGTGTAAGTGGCGCGGGCGTGCAAACTGCTTCATCTGAAATTCTTTCACTGCCGCTTTCGGTACAGCCATACCCTCAACTCCTCTAAGCCTTCGCGTCAAGCTCCTATAATCGCGCCACGAACGCCGCGTGCGCTTCCGACTCCAAACCGCGCTGTAATGTCGCCGAAACTTGTGCTAAATCGCCCTCTAACAGTGCGTTCACCGCGAGGTGTAAGCCCGGAAAAACACGGCTGCATATCACACCCTCCGCGTCAGGCTCTAACGGGACATATTGCCCCTCGCGCCACTCAAACCAATCCAGCCGATTATCGTAGATTTGCCACACTAGATACTCCCGCACTCCGCTGCGCTGATAGAGGTTCAGCTTCTCGTGTAGGTCATAAGAGACGCTGCTCGCCGCGATTTCCACGACTAGCTCAGGCGCGCCTTGTATGTAGTTATCCGCGTCAACTTGAGACTGCCCTCCCTGCGCGGCATCTAATCTCAATAACAAATCTGGTTGTACCTCATTCGCCCAATCTAGTCGCACAGAAGCATTATCATTAAAACGAATCTTCGGCGTAGCGAGGAAATATGCTCCTAGCAAAGCTGCCATAGCCGCGTGTGCCGCGCTATGGTCATTACTTATTAGTGAAGGCATATACACCACTCCTTCTATCAACTCAGCTTTCTTGATATGCGGCATCGCGGCATAGCGGCGCTCGAACTCCGCCCGCGTCAGATGGTCACCGCTCTCCAAGGGCAGCGGTTCATCTCTAGGCGCGTAGTGTACGTGGCGCGGGCGCGTAAATTGTTTCGTCTGAAATTCTTTCACTGCCGCTTTCGGTACAGCCATA
>CAZSIG010000162.1:0-2585 GCA_964606195.1 uncultured Anaerolineales bacterium | reverse complement strand
GGATTGCACCCTGTGTGATAAACCTCCGCGTCAATGACGCGATAGAGATTGCATTCTACGTAGCTGTGGCATCTGCCGTCTCAGGCGACGCGGTCTCCTTAGCGATTCCAGGACTGTATACTGCCACCGCGTCGAACTTGCAGACTTGGCGGCAGGTGTCACACTTGATGCACAACTCCTGATCGATAACATGCAGCTCTTTCTTGGTGCCGGTAATCGCGTCGGTGGGACAATTGCGCGCGCATCTGGTACAACCGGTACACGCGTCGGTGATTTCGTAAACTAACAACTCCTTACATCCCAGCGCGGGGCAGCGTTTTTCGTAAACGTGCGCCTCGTACTCATCGCGGAAAAAGCGTAGGGTGCTCAAGACCGGATTGGGCGCGGTTTGTCCCAAACCACACAATGACCCATCTCTAATCGTCTTGCCCAACTCTTCCAGCAACTCGATATCGCCGGGCTGTCCTTCGCCCTGCGTGAGGCGCTCTAATATTTCCAACATCCGCACCGTGCCGATGCGACAGGGAACACATTTCCCGCACGACTCCTCTTTCGTGAATGACAAGAAATACCGCGCGATGTCCACCATGCAGTTATCCTCGTCCATCACCACCATACCACCGGAGCCGATGATAGAGCCGGCTTTAGCCAAGTTTTCGTAGTCCACCGCCATGTCCAGCATATCTGCCGGAATGCAGCCGCCGGAGGGACCGCCAGTTTGCGCCGCTTTGAACTTGCGCCCGCCGATAATCCCCCCGCCAATCTCCTCGATGATGGTGCGCAACTTAATGCCAAACGGCACCTCAATCGCGCCCGCGTTCTTGATTTTGCCCGCCAGACAGAAAACCTTAGTCCCTTTGCTCTTTTCTGAGCCGACCGAAGCAAACCACTCCGCGCCGTTACGAATGATATGCGGCACGTTCGACAGCGTACCAACGTTGTTGATATTCGTCGGTTTGCCCCACAAACCGCGCGTCGCCGGAAACGGCGGACGCGGTCGCGGCATACCGCGTTTTCCTTCAATAGACGCCATCAGCGCGGTCTCTTCGCCACAGACGAACGCGCCCGCGCCCTCTTTAATCTTCACATCAAAATCGAACCCGGTGCCCAGAATATTCTCGCCTAGCATTCCAAGTTCGGTCGCCTGTTTGATCGCCAGGCGCAAGCGTTGCAACGCGAGCGGATATTCGGCGCGCCCGTAGATGTAGCCATGACTCGCCCCTATCGCATACGCGGCGATAATCAACCCTTCCAACATCACGTGAGGGTCGCCCTCTACCAGACTGCGATTCATAAACGCGCCGGGGTCGCCCTCGTCAAAATTACATACTACGTATTTCGGTTCGCCGGCTGCGTCGCGCGCGAACTGCCATTTCAATCCCGCCGGAAACCCACCGCCGCCGCGCCCGCGCAATCCTGCGTCTTTAACCGTAGCGATAACCTCTTCGGGCGTCATCTCCAGCAATGCCCGCATCAATCCCGCGTAACCGTCGGTCAAAATGTATTCCTCTACTGCCATAGGGTCAATAATGCCACAACGGCTTAAAACGCGGCGCTCTTGATGCGCGAAGAAGGGTACATCGCGCCATGACGGAATGTCTGAAACCGGTTTTTCGCCATTGCGATTGATGACCGCGAACGCGGCTTCGGGATGATATTCATCCTTCGTGATAATATCTTTCAACAAATTGGCGACTTTACTCGGCTTCACTTGACCATAGCTCACGCGTGCCACGCCGGGCTTGGTCACATCCATCAGCGGCTCCATGAAACAAGAACCGATACAGCCCACATGAACTATTTCCGCTTCTAAGCCCGCTTCCTCCAGCGCGGTCTCCGCCGCCGCGACCACATCGTTCGCGCCAGCCGCCTTGCCACAAGTGCTGGTGCCCACGATAATTTGGGGCACATCGGCGCGATGCTTGCGGTCGTATTCGTTCTGCGCCCATGCGCGCAGTTCTTCATAGTTTTTTACCATCGCGTTACTCACCTCCATTGTTCGCCGCTTCACATTCTTTGCGTCTACGGCGTACCAAATCGCGCGCCTTATCCGGGGTCATCGAGCCATAAATATCCTCGTTGACCACCATGACCGGCGCGAGACTACACGCGCCGAAACAGGCGATTCGCTCCACCGTAAACATACCATCGTCCGATGTCTCTTGTCCTTCCGCCAATCCTACCTCATCTCTGACTGCCGACAAGATGCGCGACGCGCCGCGCACGTGACACGCGGTCCCCAGACAGACGCGCACCAGGTTTTCGCCCACCGGCGTCAGCCGAAACTGCGCGTAAAATGTCAGCGTGCCAAAAACCTCACTGCGCGCTACGCGTAGTTTGCGCGAGATAGCATCGACAGCCTCCTCAGAGATGTAGCCCTCCGCTTCTTGTACCTTTTGTAACAAGGGTATCAACAGCTCGGGGCGGTCATCATAACTTTGTAAAACAGCATCAACGTTTCCCAATTTTGCCTCCTTATGTTTTTTATTACCGCGTACGCGGTGCTGATGCACTCCATTAGTCCCCTACTAATTTCAATAATGTTCTTTATCTTAAACCAAAAGGTAAGGATTGTCAAATAAAAG
>CAZSIG010000161.1:0-7650 GCA_964606195.1 uncultured Anaerolineales bacterium | reverse complement strand
CAGAGAGTACAGAGGACGCGGAGTTTTGGTAAAGAAATAGTTTTGTAATCATCATACATGTTCATCTCCTTTCATCTAAGCTCATGTTTTTCAGATGCAGGACTTACGCAGACTATGTAGTGATTAACCGCCGAGAACGCCGCGGACGCAGAGAAGATTAGGCAGAGAATTTCTTAACGGTCATGCGCGATCATCAGCCATCATTGAAAGGCATATTCACGGGGCACTCCAAGATCAATTAGAAAAACTCCGCGTGCTCCGCGCCCTCGGCGGTAAATCTTTTTGAATCTGCGTAAGTACTGAGATGGTAAGAATTATCGCCAGACTCCGCGCCCTCGGCGGTAAAAATACACCGAAGTTATGCGAGTTGCTGGATAATTCGCGTTATTCGCATTCGATTCTTTACCTTCAATAAATTGTTAGGACTTACGCAAAACCGCACTATAACTAACCGCAGAGAGCGTCCCCGTACGGGGATAAACGACGGACGCGGAGAAAAGAAGGAAGGAAAGATTTTCGCGATTATAGGGGTTCACTAGCATTCATTAAACTTCATCTTCGCCTTACAAATAGCACATCACTTTCAAGACTCTGCGCTCTCCGCGCCCTCGGCGGTGAAATTATTCTGAATTTGCATAAGTCCTAATTGTGATAAACTCCACTTGCTATAATTGCGCTTTTTTAGTACAATGGTATGGCTGTGATTTAGCGCGTTTAAGCGCACCCATAAAGGGTGCAGCTACATCGTAGCCGCAGGCTTCGCGCCTGCGCCTAGTAGGGGGAGCCCTTATGAAGATCAAAGTGCAAACTAATGTGGGACAATTAACGATTATCGAGGGGGTGCGCCGCCAGGACGAATCGCCCTACGTATTAGCCGTAGAACCGGAGCCATTTTTGCGTCTGGGACGCGATATGGGCAGATTGTACATCGTTGCCGAATCTACTGGAGATGCCTTCACGCGAGATGATACCTGTCAGCAAATCATCGAGGATGTCCAAACCGCGTATTATCAAAGCAAAGGGAGTATAAGTGCCGCGCTTACAGATAGCATTCGCCTGGCGAATACATATCTGTACGAAGATAATATGGATTCACCGCGTGATATGCGGCGCGTTGCCAGCGTCAGCGCGGTCGTTCTGCGTGGTGAGCAGGTATACATCGGACAAGCCGGATTAAACTTTGTGTACGCCTATCATCCCCAAACCGGCACACTCCAGCGGTTTCCCTCTGAGGATTTCCTACAGGATAACGAGAAGCTAGAGGATGAATATATCGTTCATCTTGGTAATCGTAAAGAGGCTCAGGTTAATCTGTTTCGCACAAAGGTCTCCGCGGGGGATTTGTTTCTAGTCGCTACCAGCGACATCGTCAATCTTGCCCCTTCAGAGGAGATAGCTGCCGCGCTGGATAGCTCTCGGCAAGAGACCGTTTTAGCCAATCTGGCGCGGTTGACGAGTGATAATAATCTGGCTGCCATAGTGGTGAGAATAGAGGGAATGGAAACCGCAGCCGCGGCGGAGAGTGGTTCGCGTTCAACACCGATACCCCCAATCCCGCAATCGCTGAAAGGAAAAGTCAAAGAGTTTGACTGGTGCGGTGTGGGACAAAAGTTACGAGGTATGTTTGGAGGCTTGACCAATAGAGCAAAGGGGATTTTATCGCAGACTTTGCCCGACCGTCAGCCGACCGCGACGGAGAAACCTTTCCCCAAAACCCCGCCGCCACCCACTCCACATCCGCCGACCGCGTCAGGCAGTTCGGCGGAGATAGTCACGCCCCCGCGCCCGGCGGTCCCAACGATAGCTCCGCGCCCTGTCCAGAAACGGACGGGCGTAAATTGGCTCATATTAGGTATTATCGTCAGCGCGATAGTCATTTTATTCGGATTATTAACATTCTATCTTTATGACTATCGTACTAAAAAATCAACAGAGGAGCATTATTTGTCTCTGCTGACCGGCGCGCAGCGTAAGGTAGAGTTGGCACTTTCGAGCGCGGAATCTGTCACTACCACTTTATCTTTGCTGAATGAAGCGGAACGCTTGCTGAACGAGGCGCGGCAGATGGACTTGGGCGCGAGCGATTCGACGAGTATTTCACAGTTGCAGCAAAAGATAGAAGGACGCCGCGCGGAGGTTAGTAAAGTGGTCAAGCTCTATTGGCTGCCGGAGCTCGCGAAATATGAGGAGGTAGAGAGTGACCCCGCGCGCGTACTCGTGCACGAAAAGGATATCTATGTACTCGACCGCGGCACAGACCGCGTGTATAAATATACCCTTAATCAGGTTGGGGATAACGTGATGGACAGACACGGCGAAATCATCGTGCACAAGGGAGAACGTTGGGAGGGAGGCAGCGTAGGCGACTTGGTCGATTTCCTATGGGTGCAGCCGGGGGGCGAGCGCACCTCTGAAAGTTTGCTTATTCTGGATAACGGAAAATATTTGCTGGAATACAATCCCGATACCGGCGTGTTGGTGCTCCCGATGGGCGAGACCGAAAACTGGAAACGCCCGATTGCCGCGGGTAGCTACGTCGGTAATCTCTATATCCTCGACCCGCCGCGCAGTCAGATATTGAAATACGTGCCACTGGCAAATGGTTATAGCCAGCCGCCCGAAGATTATCTGAACGCCGACGCGGGGCTAGACCTGACCAGCGCGGTGGATATGACGATTGATGGGCATATTTATGTCATGCTCGTCGACGGCTCGATATTGAAATTCCTGAAAGGCGCGCCGATTGCGTTCAGCCAATCGGGATTGGACGTGCCAATGCGTAATCCTTCGGCGGTCTTCGCGAGCGCGAATTCACAATATTTATATGTAACCGATCCGGGCAATGGGCGAATAGTGCAATTTAGCAAAGATGGCGAGTTTATTCAGCAGTTCGCGCCGCGCGAACCCGGCGCGTTCGACCAGATTAAGGGGCTATACGTCGACGAAGCTGCCGAGCGATTTTATATCGTCAGTGGCAAGCGGTTGTACATGGCGAATATCCCGACGTTTGAATAATAGAACGCGGATAACGCGGATTGTCCTGATTGACGCAGATTTTTTGTGAGGGAGCGCGGTTTTGGTTCACCCAAAGTAAAAATCAGCGCAAATCAGTTAAATCAGGAAAATCCGCGTTCTGTTCTTCAAACGTCTTAGATAGCTACTAGAAAGAGCCTTTATGAAATCTATGGAATCTGTAGGATTAAACATCAAGATGCAAGAGGTGCGAGCGTTAGCCGACGCGAAGGGCTTTTCATCGGACGAGGCGCGGTTTTGGGAGATGTTGGCGCTGATACATACTGAGGTCTCTGAGGCAACGGATGCCTATAAGAAAGGAGAGGGACTTGAGGTGGTGGGAGAGGAGTTGATTGACGCGGTTATCCGTATTCTGCACATGCTGTCCGCGTTGGGGGTGGACGCTGAAGCCCTTTTCGAGCACAAGATGAAAAAAAATTGGAAACGTCCCTATAAATATAACACCGCGCGGGGCGGATAAGCCATAAATCTTGATGGCGGTGAGGCATGAAAAAGGAACGGCTCTATCGGACGCGCGCGGTAGTCCTGAAGCGTACCGATTTGGGAGAAGCTGACCGATTACTCACGATTTACACGCGCGATTTGGGTAAACTGCGCGTCGTGGCGAAGGGCATCCGCAAACCGACGAGTCGCAAGGCGGGGCACCTGGAGCCGTTCATGTACAGCCAACTGCTAATCGCGCGCGGGCGCACATTGGATTTGGTGACTCAAGCTGAGACTGTCGAGGGGTTTCGCGCCATACGCGAGGACTTGAGACTTACCAGTTATGCCTATTACATCGTAGAACTGTTGGACAAGTTCACCGCAGAAGAGGATGAGAATGCGGAGTTATTTGACTTACTCCTCTTCGCGTTAAGAGAATTGGAGAAAGTGAAGGCGGCGCGGTTACTGCTGCGTTTCTATGAGTTGAGATTACTCGCGGAGGTGGGATACCGCCCGGAGTTGTTCAATTGTGTTCATTGTCAGCAGACAATTGTACCGGAACAGAACTTTTACAGCGTGCGGTTGGGAGGCGTGATATGTCCAAAATGTCACCAATTACCCGGTTTGAACAAGGCTGAACGCGGTTTTGCGGTTCCGCTCAATGCTTTGAAAATCCTGCGGTATATTCAAAGCCACGATTACGTTCATACGATGAGATTGAAACTGCGCGAGGGCACGCACCGCGCGATGGAACGCATTTTGCAGCAGCACATCGCTTATTTGTTGGAACGCAGGTTGCAATCAGTAGAATTTTTGCGATTGGTTAAAGAGTAGTCGAGAGAAAGATGTCAGCGAAAAAACGAAAGTCATTTTTGAAGAGTTCTAAAATAGCGAAGATGCTCAAGAAGAACAAGAGCAAAGCAGAGAAGTATGCGCGTGACCCCAAGAAGACGGAGCGACTGCTGAAACAGGCGCGCCTGAAAACCGCGAAGTATGAGAAAAACAAGGGACCATTGGCGGATGTGTGGCATTACTTGACCACACTACCGCGATTGCTACAGGCTTACGTCAACCGCGAATACCCTAACGTCCCCTGGAGTTCCATAGTAGCGATTGTCGCCGCGCTCCTCTACTTCCTATCACCGATTGACTTGATTCCTGATTTCATTCCGTTGACCGGCTTCGTGGATGACGCGGCGGTGATTGCGTTTGTGGCATCACAGCTTAAGGCGGAGTTGGATGGTTTCCTTCTCTGGGAAACTGAGCAGCGCGTTCCGCAAAAGACTATTTCCATTGAGTTGGTGCGCGATGAGAATAGTGACGCGGAGTGAACCGCGCCGTTGGCTGAAGCGCGTTATGCCGAACATGCTTCAGCATGTTTTCGGTAACCGCGCTGAGTTCACTCGGCGAACTACGGCGCGGATAGTCGTTATGCGCGTTCATTGGCGCCTAAACGCATCCATAAAGGGTGCGCCTACAATGTAGCCGCAGGCTTTACGCCTGCGCTGACCGAACTGTTGAGATTACGCGGGCGCGATGGTTTACCATTTGCCAATCCGCGTATTTACAATTCAGGTCTTTTATGATATAATCCCTTTTTCGAGAGATAACGATGAGATTGGGAAAGGAGATAAATAACGTTGAAAGTTACAACAGAAATGCTCCCTAATTCACAGGCAGTACTTACGATTGAGGTTGAACCGAATACGATACAGAAGGAGATGGAGAAAATCGCGCGAGAGGTCTCGCGGCATCGGCAGATTCCTGGATTCCGCAAAGGCAGGGCTCCTTACCGCACCATCGAACGATTTGTCGGACGCGACCTGCTTTTTGATGAAGCGGTCAATTCATTATTGCCCGACCTTTACGAAGACGCGGTCAAGGAAGCAGATATTAAGCCTTTCAGCAAGCCTGAAGTGGACGTTATCGAAAAACAGCCTCTCAAGGTTAAGGTTACAGTCGACCTACAGCCCGTTGTGAATTTGGGCGCGTATCGCGATATAAGGCTGACACCGGAAGAGTGGGAAGTCACCGATGAACAGATTGCAGAACAGCTAGAACAGGTACGGCAAGGTCAGGCTGAGATGGTGCCTGTGGAACGCGCGGTAACGTTTGGTGATTTTGTGACTCTGGATGTTCATGGAACTGTAGAGGGAGAAACTGTTGTAGAGCAAACAGATTGGGAGCTACAGCTAGTTGAGGATAGCGAGACGCCGATACCAAGGTTTAGCGAAGCGATTGTGGGCATGGAAGAGGGCGAAGAACGCGAAGTTACCTTGACCTATCCCGAGGATTTCTCCAATGAGGAATTAGCCGGTAAGGATATTGACCTCAAAATCGAACTTAAAGCCGCGAAGGAGAAGCAAGTGCCAGAGTTGGACGATGATCTCGCACTTGATGTGGGAGAATATGACTCCCTTGAAGACCTTCGCGCCAGTATTCGAGAGGGATTGGAGAATCAGGCTAAGCGTGAGGTAGAGCAGAAATTTGTGGACGCGGTACTCGATGCCGTAGTGGTAGAAGCGGAGCTAGAATATCCCCTATCCCTAATTGACGAACGCGTAAATATGTCTATTGAAAATCAGAAGAGGCGGTTGTCGCAGCAGGGCTATACTTGGGAAAACTATTTGATGCTTACTCAGCAAACGGAAGACGCGGTGCGCGAACAGATACGTCCCGATGTAATTAAAGAAGTGGAGCGCTCACTGGTTTTGGGCGAGATTATTCGCGCAGAGGAAATCGATGTCACGGAAGAAGAGATCGATCAGGACATCGAATTTCGCGTCAGCATTTTCGGTCCCCAAGCGGATAAGATGCGCGAGATATACCAGTCCGCCGAGATGCGCTCCAGCATCGAGAATGACCTGCTTACCAACAAAGCTATCGAATTTCTAGTTGCTCTCGCGAAAGGTGAAGACCTTGAAGCCGCGAAAACTTCCGAAGTTGAGGTAGATGACGCGGTTGACGAGGAAGAGCAAGCAGAGGAATAAACGCTCCATTTATGATTTGAACAACAAGAATAAGAGCGGCGCATGGTAACATGCGTCGCTTTTGGTTTTATAGGACTTGCGCTTCAGTTTGATGAATTTGCCGACATGAGTACTTTTCGATTCATTCACCCTTTTCGCGTCTTTGTGCTTCGAACTCCGGTCTCAGCACACTCATCATTAGCTGATCGCGGTATTCGCCAGCGCGAAACACCGCGTCGCGCATTTTGCCCTCATGTTGGAACCCACATTTCTCGTAGCAGCGGATACCGCGTGGGTTGTCCGCATCGACCCGTAGATAAACGCGATGTAGATTTAACTCCTCGAACGCGAACTTGAGCAGCGTCATAATCGCGTCGGTGCCATATCCCGCGCTCCAGTATTCCTTTTCGCCGATGACGATACCCAGTTCCGCGCTGGAATCTTTGTGATTGGCGCGGTGCAAGCCGATATTGCCAATTAGTTTACTGTCTGGTATCTCAATGCCCAGAATTATATTCGCGCCGTTCAGGACGTGCTCTTCAAACCATTTTTCTTCCTGCGCGGTGGACATGGGTAAATGCAATAGCAGGTGACGGCGCACTTCGGGGTCGTTGAACCAGCGCACAAACGCGGGAATATCTTCGCGCTCCAGTGCACGCAACCGTATTTTTTTACCGTAAATCATGCCTAATTTCCTTTCGTTGATGTTATAACCTACGAGTATACAGAGGGCAAACACACAGGTTTGCCCCTACGAAATTTTGAAAAGAAAGGTCGCGCGTCCAAAGCGCGCGACCTTTTTGACGCAACAGGTTTTCGCGCGGTTATAGTTTTCAAGCAACCGCGTGGCTAAAATCTGCGCGGTCTTGATTATTCATAATCAGTTCCCTAGACACTAGTTCAGTTGGATTTGAGTTTCTCTGCCCATGCTCCTAGCCCTCGTCCGCGAGGGCGAAATGACGGTGAAATGGGCTTAAACGCCCCCGCGGCCGGGGGCTTAGAGCGGTGCGACGCGGTATCCAATTTAACTGAACAGTCCCGT
Organism: uncultured Anaerolineales bacterium; assembly: GCA_964606195.1. Taxonomy (GTDB): domain Bacteria; phylum Chloroflexota; class Anaerolineae; order CAZSIG01; family CAZSIG01; genus CAZSIG01. The sequence continues at coordinate 183 of CAZSIG010000161.1, read as the reverse complement.
CCCCTGAAAAAAGGTAACTAACCACAGAGACGCGGAGAATACCGGCTCCACCTTAAAATCTTCGTGCTCTTCGTGTCTCAGTGGTAAATTCCCTAATTCGTTGAAGGACATAATACCTCACTTTTTTCTACTTAGCAAATCGTTTCTTGTATATGGCGCGAATTTGTAGTACAATCTGCCAAA
>CAZSIG010000160.1:0-7661 GCA_964606195.1 uncultured Anaerolineales bacterium | reverse complement strand
GAGGAGTATTTATTATGAGTGCTAAGATTGGAGATGTTTTCCAGAAAGATACGAAATATCAACGCGGGCGACTACCTCGCGGGCAATTGGATTGGGCTAACAAGCCGGAAACCTATAAAGTATATCTCAATACTCCCCAAATCCATTTGGATAAACCTCAAACCGAAGGTGGCGAGGCTGTTTGGACAGTGATGAATCAACGGCGCAGCGTGCGCTCTTTTCATGGTGAGCCAGTGACTAAACAGGAGTTGTCCCAATTGTTATGGGCTTCACAAGGAATCACACGAGTGATGCAGAACGTAGAATTCCGAACCGTACCATCCGCTGGCGCGCTCTATCCAATTGAAACCTACTTGGTAGTCAACAGTATCGCGGGAATTGATGCCGGGGTTTATCATTACGCGGTCGCCACCCATACTCTCGAACAACTAAGACACGGGGACTTCAGCACCCAAATCGCGCAGGCGGCTCTCGACCAGAAAATGGCAACTCGCGCCGATGTAGTTTTTGTCTGGACAGCAATATTTAAACGTTCCAAATGGAAATACAAACAACGCGCTTATCGCTATGTTTATCTGGATGCCGGGCATATAGCTCAAAATCTAGCATTAGGCGCGACAGCGCTGGGTTTGGGCAGTTGTCAAATCGCCGCGTTGTATGACGACGAAGCGAACGCGCTACTTGGTGTAGATGGTGAAGAAGAGAGCGTAATTTATATGACTGTGATTGGCAGGGATAGCTAAACGAGAGGAGAAAGATATGCCAATCTATGAATACGTTTGTGAATCATGTGAAGGACATTTTGATCGTTTATTCACTTCTATCAACCGCGTCCCTGCCGAAGTCAGTTGCCCTATATGTCAAAGCAGCGACACGCGAAGATTAGTTTCAGTTCCCGCGATCCATACAGAAGGAAAAGGGGGTAAAAAAACAGAGGGTGAGGAAGCACCATCTCCCAAACCCCCTGTTTTTGGGCGTAAAGAGTTGAACGAGTTGATGAAAAATAAGAAGTGATTTCAAGACACTTACACTGCTAAACCCCAAGAATCTTAAAAGCGCCGCTTAAAAACGGCGCTTTTTATTTACATATCCAATCTTCCCAAGCAAACAACACGAATCACAGTGCCCTGCTAAGGTCGAATAATCTCTATGCTAAAATTCTTGGTATGGAAGATCAGTCAAGAGGTTCTTTACTTATAACGAATGTGCAATTTTCGTCTCCCGCGGACTTGCCAGTAGTTTGCATCACGCGAAAGTTCTTACCTCCACTAACCCAATGAAGAGATTCTTGCAACAATCCGATGGCAGTATAACAAATCGGTCCGTCACTCTTACGTCCCCAACAGACCGGACAAACCTCAATTATCCAATGCCATTCGTCTTCTTTTTCGTCCAAGCGCACCACTTGATCGCTGAATTTATTGAACACATCAGCAAATGCCGGTAGTCCAACCTTGAGTTTCATGCTCAAAGGAAGCAGCTTGAAAGCCAGGTCTGACAGTCCCAACACCGCGCCGAACTCTTTAAGTCCATACTTAAATGTAGCACGCCCAGCGCGCAGATTTAGTCCGCGCCCCCCTCTTGGCCCATACATATCCTCTACCGCCTGGTTCAGCGCGCTAAATTCCTCGAAGCTGAACTCGCGGTTGAGATTATTGGGAGGATAATTATTAATTAAGTGCTTCAATTTAGCCAAATTCAGGATAGCATTCATCCCGTTTTTGCCCATCACGTCTTCAATTGCCAACAAGTAAATCCGGCCTAACTTGTTAGGATAATACTTACCAGTTGGAGATTCCGCCATATTCGTTCTCCCTTCTTAATCTACTATATCCAACGAATTACTGAGACCACTATGTCTAAACAATCTTCTCTAAATCACCAGCCGCGCGTTTCATATCGAGGAAGAGTAACCCCAACTTTGCTTCCTTGCGGGCTAATATGGTCAACACCGCTTCTTCACCAACCGACATCAGAAACACATACCCTTTCTCGCCGCGAATGTACACCTGATCCAGCAAACCGCGCCCTAACTCCCCCGCAATACGATCACCTAGCGAAAGCATCGCCGCAGACATCGCAGAGACGCGGTCTTCCTCCACATCAGCCGGAAGTGATGACGCCATGATCAGTCCATCCACACTCACAACCGCCGAAGCCTCAATATCAGGAGTACTGATCTGCAACTCTTTCAGCCGATCCACCATCTGCTCGGTTCGTGACTTCATAATGACAATCTCCTTTCTTTAGTCTGTGAGCTTAGCCCAAAGTTTTTTATAGTCAAACTTACTAATTTTAAACCCGTAGGCTTGTTTATAGTTTGCAATACCTAGAATTACCTATCTAATCACTAAATTCATTGAGGAACAGTGTCTAAACAATCTTCTCTAAATCACCAGCCGCGCGTTTCATATCGAGGAAGAGTAACCCCAACTTTGCTTCCTTGCGGGCTAATATGGTCAACACCGCTTCTTCACCAACCGACATCAGAAACACATACCCTTTCTCGCCGCGAATGTACACCTGATCCAGCAAACCGCGCCCTAACTCCCCCGCAATACGATCACCTAGCGAAAGCATCGCCGCAGACATCGCAGAGACGCGGTCTTCCTCCACATCAGCCGGAAGTGATGACGCCATGATCAGTCCATCCACACTCACAACCGCCGAAGCCTCAATATCAGGAGTACTGATCTGCAACTCTTTCAGCCGATCCACCATCTGCTCGGTTCGTGACTTCATTAAGAATAATCCCTTCCTTAGCTATGCTATCAGTATCTATGATACAACAAACAAGCGCATAAAAGCAAATTTACTGAGGGTAACCCTATTTTCTACTCTTCAGCCTTTTCCAGAATAGTATATAGCAATTCTAACAATACGTTCTTAACACTCTCTTTATCAACCGCGACACAAGGAATAACTTTGATATGACCATCAATCTTAAGTGCGATACGTAAATCTTCAGGAGGCCAAGCATCTGGCAAATCCTGCTTATTCGCGGAGACGACATAAGGCACTGAACCATAACCACTGAAGACATCTAAAATGCGTCTCGCCTCGCGAAAAGTCTCTGGGCGTACACTGTCTACCAATACGATAAATCCTAACATTCCCTCAGACAATATTTCCCACATAAAATCAAAACGTTTCTGTCCAGGGGTACCGAACAAGTATAATACCAAGTCATCATCAACGGTAATACGCCCAAAGTCCATGGCTACAGTGGTCTGATGCTTTACACGACGCGTCTCATCGGATATCCTACGTTCGGTAGAAACAACATCTATTTCACTGACCGTTCTGATGAATTCAGTCTTGCCCGCACTGAAAGGGCCGGTAACCACCATCTTAACTGCTTGCATATTACTCTATATCCTTTGAATTCTCTGAATCAGGCGATTAATAACCCCGCGTTTTACAGGAGGAGGAGCTTTCATCGCTGCCGAACGGCGCGAAGGCGCTGCCGCAGGAGCAGCCTTCGATTTTGGCTTGACCAATTCCACCAAACCTGCCGATAACATCCCATACACAATTTTCCTAATTTGAAACTCATTCATCGAGCTGGCTTTGGCAATCTGTCGAATAGTAGTATTGGGATTAACGAACGAGATCACGCGCCACTCTTCAGGGCTGAGGTTGATATTTCTTAATTGAACTGTACGTTGTTCAGGAAACTTCAAAGCTACATCCAAATCAGGCAATTCCTCTTGTAGTTGTTCCCATTCCTTAACGCGCCGCGTTCCTTCTAAAATAACGTTTTCCAAGCTCATCGGAACGGAAATAACGCTCTTGGAGGGGAATTTATTGGCTTCGAAATTAAAATCTCCTTCATCCCAAGTAAAAAGGAAATAAACGACGCCGGACATGTGCCCCCTAATGCTTTTTACGATATCTTCCTTCGTCACATGTCCCGCGTTCATTAGCAACAATGCTAGTTCTTTATCAGATTTTATATCGGTACGTTTGCGAATCGTGCGCGCCTGAGCATCAGTAATCTTTCCAGCCTTAAGTAATATGGCGGTCAAACTACTATCTTGCCCCGTCAACGTCGCGTTAATTAATTTGCCATTTTTAAAATATGAGGAGGCAACGGTGCCATTCTGCTCTATTCTAAGTAGCCCCGTCTTATTAGCGAGATTAACTAAATTTAGAAGCTGAGTGATACTAAAATCTCTTAGATTGCCTTTTAATGCCATCTGCTCTCACCTTACCTTACGTAGGCGCGATATTGCTTACTCTGGCCTTTGTTCTCGCGTTAAGGAATGAGCCTTAAATAACTTACACGTTTAGAATTTCAACCCACTAGAAAAATGGCAATGAAATTGTATAAGTTATTGTCGCGCCACTCCTGAACAAACACAAATCACTTAGCTGGAGTGTGACTTTCTTGTACCCTAAACATGAAAGCGGGAGACGGGACTTGAACCCGTGGTCCTCTACTTGGAAGGCAGATGCTTTACCACTAAGCTACTCCCGCGTACTATAAAATAATCGAGTCGGGGCGAGAGGACTTGAACCTCCGACCTCGCGGACCCAAACCGCGCGCGCTAGCCGGGCTGCGCCACGCCCCGTTTCATAAATAACAAATCCAATTATAACGCAAAGCTAAAAAAAGAGCAAGCAAGGGAAATGAAACCTTATTCTCCCATAATTTGGATTACAACTTCTCGCTGTCTCGAACGTGTATCGAAATCCAATATGACTATTTGTTGCCAAGTTCCCAAAGTCAACCGACCGTTTTCAACCGGCACAGTCAACGATGGCCCCAGTAATGATGCGCGTACATGCGAGTGCCCATTACCATCACCCCACCGCTCATTATGATAGTAATACTGTTCAGCGGGAACCAAGCGATCAAATAGCTCATCCATATCGCGTACGAGACCATCCTCATACTCAATCGTTGTCACCGCACCTGTCGCCCCACTCACAAACACGGTCACTATACCCGCTTGCAATTCAGTATCTTTAACAACTTGTTGGACATTCGCGGTGATGTCAAGCATATCTCCATGACCGCGCGTAGAAAATTGAAGCCTCTTTGTAATTACCATAAATATCCTTACAAGATAGATTTACGCAGAAAGATCGATTTTACCGCAGAGACGCAGAGAACGCGGAGTTGTTTTCGCAGCAAACGCGTTCATTGCCGATCAATAGCCCCTGACTGTCTAAGTATTATATGCGCCCTATGGAGATGATGCAGATGCGCTCTAAAAGGCTCCTAGCCCCCGTCCCCGGGGGCGCTTAGGAATAGGGCGACGCTTTTGCCCCAGCCGCCCCCAAGACGGGGGCTTAGAGCGAAATTAAAGTTTCTTCTATATAGTCTGTACACAACGGTTAGACACTCAGGGTCAATAGCGATTATTAATCTCAATCTCTGTGCTCTCCGCGTCTCTGCGGTGAAAATTTAGCGCGTAATTGTGCAAGCCCTACAAGATAAACAAAAAACTAACCCGCTACACCAGATTAGTAGAAGAAAACAGGAGCGGAGAGTGAGGGATTCGAACCCCCGGTGAGCTTGCACCCACAACGGTTTTCAAGACCGTCACCATCAACCACTCGGTCAACTCTCCTCGAAACACATTTCAATAGTATAACAAAGTCTTAAAAGTTTGTCAAACCACTTGCCGCGCACCGCGCACATTAGAAGAATGATAGGATTATAATCTATTCTGAAGACAATGCAACCATTATTGATGTTTGCTCTTCCTTCACTTATATGCTATTATTTAGGAGTTACTCTATAAACGGTAAATTCACAGTTTGGGAGGGGTAAACTATGACCGAAGAGAAAATAGCCAGACCGTTATTTGGACAAAGAATAACCGCGATAAATGTGGGCTTGAGCAAATTCGCGGAGAGCTTAGAGGCGCAAGGCATAGAGACTATCAGCCTCGATTGGCGCCCCAGCGCGGAGGTCCCCACACTTACCCAGACGAGTACCGGAGTAGAGATTGATGCCGCGAATGCGGAAGCTCTAGCGCGCATCGGGCGCGGTCGTCCCATGATCGTGGGCATGGGACAAGCAAAGGATGTGCTGCCGGGTATGCACGACAATCTCATCTTACACGCGGGGCCGCCGGTCACTTGGGGACGTATGTGCGGTCCCATGCGCGGCGCGGTCATCGGTGCGCTCATTTATGAACGAATGGCTTCAACTCCTGAAGATGCCGAATCTATTGCCGCGGGGAGTGGGGTGGAATTCGAGCCATGTCACCATCACCACACGGTTGGACCGATGGCGGGCGTGGTCTCGCCCAGTATGCCGGTTTGGATTATTAGGAATGAAGAGTTTGATAACTACGCGTATTGCACACTCAACGAAGGGCTAGGCAAAGTGCTGCGCTATGGCGCGTATGGCTCGAAAGTCATCAAGCGACTAGAATGGATACAATTAGAACTCTTCCCCGCGCTGCAAGCCGCGCTCGAAATCAGTGGTCCGATTGATTTGCGCTCGATGGTCGCGCAGGCGCTGCACATGGGTGACGAATGTCACAATCGTAACAAAGCGGGAACCTCGTTGTTTCTACGCACCATCGCCCCCGCGTTGGCGGAAGCGGTGGATGATAGCAACATAGCAGCACGGGTGCTGCGATTCATCGATGGTAACGACCATTTCTTCCTCAATCTATCTATGCCCGCGATGAAAGCGATGCTCGAACCGGCAGAGGGAATTGAAGGCTCGACTATCGTGACCACAATGGCGCGCAACGGCACCGACTTTGGCATTCGCGTATCCGGCTTGGGTAATAAATGGTACACCGCGCCCGCCGGTATGCCGCAAGGTTTATGGCTGCCCGGTTACACCGCGAAAGATGCGAATCCGGACATCGGTGACAGCACGATTACCGAGACCGGCGGCATTGGGGGCTTCGCGCTCGCGGGCGCGCCCGCGATTGTGCAATTCGTCGGCGGCACACCGCAAGACGCGGTCAACGCGACGATGGATATGTACGAGATAACCGCGGGCGAACACCCCGCGTTCACTATTCCGGCGTTTAATTTCCGGGGCACTCCACTCGGCATCGATATTCGCAAAGTAGTTGAGACAGGGATTTTACCGCGTTTGAATACCGGCATCGCGCACAAAGAACCGGGTGTGGGCATGGTTGGCGCGGGATTGTTGGAAGCGCCGATGGATTGTTTCAAACGGGCATTTACCGCGTTTGAAAAGCTGTGTGAAATCGACGAGAGTTAAAGTTTGTGGTGAAAAATTCATAATCCTAAAACCGCGAAGGCGCGAAGGACGCGAAGAATAGTTTATCTTGGCGAACTTTGCGCCTTCGCGGTGAGTAAATACTAACAAACCATACAGGACTTATGCAAAATAGGTATTGATTAACCACAGAGGACGCGAAGAGCGCGGAGAAATGGTAGAGAAAAATATTTTTACGCGCATAAGCGATCATAGCCGCTCATTAAAGTTCATGTTCGCGACGCGGTAAAAAATTAACTACATAGGACTTACGCAAGTTCTGAATAATTTCACTGCAGAGGGCACAGAGGACGCGGAGTTTTCTCAAAGGAATAATCTTGCCACCAGCATAAGCGGTTATAGGCTATCATTTAAGGTCATATTTTTCAGATGGTACAAATTACAGCAAAAACTCTGCGTTCTCCACGCTCTCGGCGGTAAAAATACCCCGAAGTTGCGT
>CAZSIG010000159.1:0-7688 GCA_964606195.1 uncultured Anaerolineales bacterium | reverse complement strand
GGTATCCCCAATATCGCCGCTACCGCGCAGTACACCAGGACGGTATCCCCATACCGCCACTACCGCGCCCTGCACGATACATTAGGGTTCTACTAGAATTAGAAATAGTATATCTGCTTCGTGTCGTAGCCCATAGACTCAAACCGCGACCACAGGAACTCGGCGCGGTCTAACCTGACCTTTATCGCGTTCAGGTAGAATGGCAGTGCATCGGTCTCACCGTAGTTCAAGCTCTTTATCTCCAAAATGCTCTTATATTCCTCACTACCGCGCTCCACAATCGCCGCCTTACCCCAAATCTGCATTCCACCAAGATTTTCCATTCCCTCATAAGGGTCATAGATCGACACTGAAACGTTGCTATTTAATAGCAGATTAGCGAATTTCTCTCCCCCCTCGCTCAGAATATACATGTAACCATCGCGGTAGGTATACTCGATTGGCGTGCTCCTGACGCGCGTTTTGAAGCCGCTGCAGAGCGCGCAGGTATTGTGACTGTTGAGAAAATCCTCCACCGCGTGTTTTAGATCCTCTCGGGGCATCGGTTGTAGGGGACTATCCTTGACCGCCTTGAGGCGCAACGCTTGCCCTACTAAAGTTTCTATATCGAACATGTTGTGGTCTTGAAATGGAAACCCAACTCTATTGCAAAAGTCTTGCAGAGAGTTATAATCCTCCGCGTTCAATTTGCTCAGTGAAAGTTGCCCCAAGATCACCTCAGCCCACACGGCGCTGTCTCCCAACATCTCGCGAAGCGGTTCTAAACAGCTTTTCCCCTCGTCTGCCATCAAACAGGTGCAGAAAAGCGCGATATGCTTGTCCTTGAGCCAATCGCGATTCAGAAATACAAAATCATGTATCCGCTTGTCTATTTGCCCTCCGTAAATCGGCGAGCCGATCACGAAGAAATCAAAGTCGCGAAAGTTGTATTCAAACTCAACTGGGCGGCAATACCGCGCCGGGCCGAGGACTAGCGCCAGGTTTGCCGCGACCGTCGCGGTAAATCCATATCTCGTCTCGTAGATAATAAGCGTTTTGTGCATTTTAGGTTATCCTTTCGAAAGCGCTCAGCGGTCGGCTAGAAGAGTGTGCGCATAAAATCGAGGCTCGTCCATTGAAAGCATTTATACAACTTAGCCTCTGGCGCGCCGCAGAATCTCCCGTGACTCCAGCGAATCTCGGCGCGAAAGTTCGCGACGTTAGAACGCCCACTCTCTCTATGCGCGTATCTGACCAGAAAATTGACCACGCTCTGCTTGCGTTTCAAGTTCGGCACCGCCTCGATGTTGGAGATGAGCCATTCGCTCGTCCATTTAGTGAATTCAGGGACCACTACCGCGAACTCTGTGGCTCTATCTATACCGCCCCAAATATACTCAACGGTGTTCATACGGAAGAACCGCGTGGCTATGAACTCCAGAATAAATCGGCGCGATTTACCTTGTAATGATTTCGAGAAATTCTCGTTAAATATCTCAGCAGACCGCTGCGCGACGTTGTGGCACATAGAGAGATATAGTCTATCGAATTCATCTTTCGTCTCCCCTGAGAATTGCTTAATCACCCGTTGTAGGGCGCGGCGATCTTTGTGGCTGGCAACCTGCTCAAATTCGGCAACATCTTGCGGCAAATAGTCTAATCCGAAATCTCTCACAAAAGTATATAGATCCTGAAAACCCGCCGCGTCTTGCTCCAAATACCAATTATCCGAACCCTGCGCCAGGGGCGTTCCTTGCGGAATACTTTGGAAAAGATTGAACGGCGATGTATTCCAAACCAAGTCACTTTTGGCTTTGATAGAGACGGGAATGTTCGCGACCATCAGGTCTTTCGCCGCCAAAGTGGTAGATGCCTGCTTCTGAGGACCGGTCCATTGCAATTGCCTTACATCATCGAACAAGGGATAGCTGGCGCGAAGGTTTTTGCCTACTCGGTGCATTCTCCTGCACAGCTTTTCATGTTTGGGAAAGTTGTTCACAAACCGCGTATATTTTTCGAGCGACAGAGTACCTTTGAAATAGTCTTCGATCTCATCTTGAGCTAAACCGAGAAATTCGTCAACTCCCAACGTGCCGAACGCGACCGACAGCTCAGTGCACTCCGTTTTTGTCAGCAGCTTTATCTCTCGGCGCGGTTTTCCCTGTGCGATCCAAGTACGCGCCTGATCACAATATTCTTCAGAGATGTCGAACCCTACATAATGGCGATTGCTCCGCGCCGCGGCGACACAGGTTGACCCCGAACCGACAAACGGGTCTAGGATTACATCTCCGACGTAAGAATACAGCTTAATGACTCTCTCCGCCAACTCGACGGGAAATGGCGCGGGATGTCCTACGCGGCGCGCCGATTCGGGCGGAATCTCCCAAACTGACACCGTAGCTTCCAGGAATTCGTTACGTTTTATATCCGATTCGCCTTTGTCCGGTCGTGCAAAGGATAGCTTCGCGAAAACCAACAGATACTCGTGAATATCCCGCAAGCGCGGGGCTTTTGCGCTCAACCAGCTCCCCCAGGCGCAGCTTCCGCTCACCCCGCGCGCCTTCTGCCAAATTATCTCACCCATCGGCAGAAAACCAACTTTCGTATGTACATCGTAGAAGAACGCGTGTAGTGGGATATAAGGCTTACGTCCCAAGTTGGCAATATTGATCACGTATCGCCCGCCAGGCACCAAAACGCGGTAAACCTCGCGCGCGACTCGCTTGATGAGTTCGAGATACTCTTCCAGATCCATGTCCTCGTCATAATCCTTGCCCACGTTATACGGCGGAGAGGTGAACGCGAGAGCGACGCTATTATTCGGAATCTGGCTCATATCCTCCGATGACTGGCGATATATGTCATCAGCCCAGTCGCCGGGGGGAGTTATCTCGATTCCGCGCAGTTCCTTAGCCGACGCGGGTTCCACGAAGATGCCATCGAACAAGTTCCTGTTATAAAAAGCGGAAGCGTCGTGCGATTCTCTTTTTCCTGTCCCAAATGATGATGTTTCAGTTTTACCCATGAGACCAAATTAAAAATGTCAAAATAATTTTACCGCCAAGGGCACAGAGGAACTGGTTCAGTTGGATCTGATAACCGCGCGTGCGTGTTTGGGGGCAATTGTTGACTACTGTTGCCCGCATATAGACTTCCGTAGTTTTCCGAAACTTCGGAAGTCTGAGAAAATCCAACTTAATTGAACCAATACCATCACTAGGGTTTTCTCACAGTCGCGCGGTGTGTATTATATGTTACCCTAAACGCAGCGAAGGGACTCGTTTTCTCGTTAATTTTATTCACCTTAATCAACGAGCAGCAATTATCGCAGAAACGAGATGCTTCGCTACGCTCAGCATGACACTCCCATACCGTCGCGGAGTTTTCTGAATAATCCTTCCAAACTAACAAAGAGCCAACCGCGGAACTCGCCCCCATGTTGGCTCTTCGCTTTTTTACTTATCCTCGCAGGCATAAAGCCTACGGCCACATTGTAAGCGCACCCTCTAACGGTTTTCCCCGCGTAGCAGGGAGATAACCAAGCAGCGCGAGTTAGATCAGAAATATGCGAACCAATTGACTCTCGTCCCCAAGCCGAGCCAACAAGTTAATCCCGCGCCGCGAAAAGCACAGTTACTAGATATTGATAACCGAGTTTTGGCTACCAAAAGGGTTGGAAACGTAGCCATCGGCTTCTGGATCGTTCATCCAGCGATCGTTGTCCAGTAAATAGCGGAAACGATAACTACGTCCCGCCTCCAGCGTGATGGCGAATTTGAATCTGCCATCTTTAAGCTTCTTCATCGGATCGCTGGTTTCACTCCAATCATTAAACTCACTGCATATATGGACTTGCTCCGCGTCCACATCTTTCGGCAAGGTGAACGTCACGCGACATGCTTTACCATTCTTGTGATAACTTTTTGAGATCATGCTCCTTCTCCTCATATTAATATATTTGCTCCATAGGGACAATTCCCGCAAAACGGCGAATTATAGCCCACCGCGAGCAATACTACATAGCTTTCTTACTTAACTCATCTCATAACGAAACTTCTATCACGCGAAAACGGTGACCGTTAAACGCTCGCGGTCACCTGTGTCCGCCCCATAGAATTCAAAATAACCTATTCATGATTCTATCGAAAACCGAACCTGATTATATATCGATTCGTCTATATCGTCAAGTATAGCCGCGTGGAGAGAAAAAAAATAGAAAAACAGAATAGGACTTACGCAACTTCGGGATATTTTTTTACCGCCGAGCACGCCCCCGCACGGGGATAAACTACGAGCGCAGAGTTTTCTGGACAAGTTTCTATCGCGCCGCGAATATGAATTTCAATGAATATTAATGACCGTTTATGACAGTTACCAAAAATCTTTTCCAATACTCGCTGCGGTTAGTTATAGTGCGATTTTGCGTAAGTCCTAATAGAGTCCTAATAGAATCGAAATCTTATGGTAAGATAAGTAAGGTGCGATGCACTTCCAAAGTGCATCGCACCTTCCCCACATTTGCCAATTCACATTTTGCCATGTATCATTACGTGGTTTAACCATGAACATTAGAACGCGTCTAACCTTTCGGTACGCGGTGCTGTTGACCGCGACGCTAATCGTCTTCGCGGTGATAATGATCGTCCTCCTCTCCTTCAACCTGCAACGCGAAGTAGATAACAGCCTGGAAACGCGCGCCGAACAAGTAGAAAAATCTATAGAAGCTGTACTCGAATCGCGTCAGGACCCCTTCACATTTTTGACTCAGGGGCAAGTGGTGTTACCCCCCATTGATGTGTTCGCCGCGGCGAATCTGTATGTGGAACTACGCGACATCAACGGAGAAACGGTCGCGCGGTCGAGCAACTTGAGCAACCAGCATCTGCCGATGAATGAGTCAAATTTGCGCGCCGTACAGTCGGGTAGAAAAGTGTGGGAAGTCTACCTCGTAGGCAACACGCGAGTGCGTCTCCTACACGCCCCCCTAAAAGTCCGCGATCAGGTAATCGGCATCATTCAGGTCGGCAAATCGCTGGCGACGCAAGATGAAACGATGCGCACCCTGACGATGATGCTCTCCATCAGCATTGGTATCGCGGTGGTACTGGCATGGTTTGGCGGCGAAACTCTATCGCGCCGCGCTCTCATACCCATTGAACGAATCACCGAGACCGCGCAGGAAATCACCAAATCGGGCGACCTGACGCGGCGTATGAACTGGACGGGGCCCGCGGATGAAATCGGCCAGCTCGCCGCGACCTTCGATGTGATGTTGAAACGGATCGAGCAGCTTTTTCACACGCAAGAACAATTGGTCGCGGACGTCTCGCACGAACTACGCACGCCGCTGACGACAATTCGCGGCAACGTGAATCTGCTTCAATCTGGTAAAGTTAGTACTACAGATGAACAAACGGAGGTCCTATCGACTATCGAGAATGAGGCGGCGCGCATGGCGCGGTTGGTATCAGACATCCTGTTGCTCGCCCAAGCCGACGCGGGGTTGATACTACGCAAGGAAATGGTAGAATTGGATACGCTCTTGCTGGAGGTCTACAGCAATAGCCGCCTCCGCGCGAACGAAGTCGATCTGAAGTTAGGCGAGATGGATCAGGTGCAAGTTTGGGGCGATTCCGACCGTCTGCGGCAGTTGTTTATCAATCTGCTGGACAATGCCCTGCGATATACACCAGCAGGTGGAAAAGTAACTCTATCGTGGGGGCGATCCGAAGATGATCTGGACGTCTGGATAGAGATTGCAGATACCGGTCCTGGCATTCCCGCGCAGGAAATACCGCGCCTGTTCGAGCGTTTTTACCGCAGCGACAAGGCGCGCAGCAGAGCTAAGGGAGGATCGGGGCTGGGACTGGCAATCGCCAAATGGATCGCCGAAGAGCATGAGGGCGAGATCGAAGTAGAAAGCACTGTAGGAAAGGGCAGCACGTTTTTAGTATGGCTGCCACTGTACCATAAATCCTGAAGGCGCTACGCGGATTTGTGGGGTAGGGCAGGTTTCCATATCTGCCGTTTTTGCTGAAAAACATGACCTTAAATGATGGCGTATGACCGCGTATGCCAGTAGCAAAATTATCCTTGATGAGAAAGTTCCGCGACTGTCGTTTATCCCCGTACGGGGATACTCTCTGCGGTGAAATTATTGTGAATTTGTATAAGTCCTAACGACTTTATCTAGGAAACTACTGATATGCCAAATTACGCGTTGACTTTGATAACTTTATTACTCGCGACTTGGCTAGTACATACAGCAAAGAGCGCGCTAGAACAAGTATACATCTGGCAGCTCAAGGAATACCGCGTCGATCGCCTGCGCGCCCACCTCGCGACGCGGCGCGGTCGCGCCTTGCTCTTCAACGCGGTGACTTTGTGGAAATGGGCGCTGCTCATCTTGCTTATAGCCACTTGGGATTTCGCCGTAATGGGGCAATTCATCTCTTATACCTTGTTGCTAACCTACGCGATTGAAACGATAATCACACTACAGCAGATGATGCAACGCCGATTGCGCCGCCCACAGTTTACCGCCAAAGCGGTGGTAATACTCATCGGAGCACTAGGTGCGGCGATCGGCGGAATGTTCATCGCGTACTATGTTTTCTTTCACTACGCCCTACTGAATTTTTACTACACCGCCGCCACCGCGTTGCTCCTTGACCGCGCCCTATTTTTGATAATCGCGGCGATCGTCGCGGGGCTGGTGCTGCCCACGAAACTGCTAAAACGGCGTAGCATACACGCGGCGCGGGCGAAGATGGAACAATTTCCCGATTTGAAAGTAGTGGGCATCACCGGCAGTTACGGTAAATCGAGCACTAAGGAATTCGTTTATACCATTCTCTCCGCGTCCCCCGCCCGGCGCACCCAAGTGCTCAAAACTCCCGCGAACACCAACACCGACATCGGCGTGGCGCAGGTGGTATTGCGCGATTTGTGTCCGGAACATGAGGTTTTCGTGGTGGAGATGGGAGCATATAAACAACGCGAGATCGCGGACATCTGCGACATCGTCGCGCCGCAAATCGGCGCGCTCACCGCGATTAACGAGCAGCACCTCGCGCTCTTCAAGACGATTGAGACCACCATAGCCACTAAATTCGAGTTGATAGACGCCCTGCCTCCGACGGGTTTAGCCGTGCTAAACGCGGACAACGATTACATCGCGGCGCGAGCACAGCAGGTCGCGGCGCGCAAGGTGCTGTACAGCGTGAATGGGGCAACCGATTTGGTAGCTGAGAATATAATCGTCGGGGCTGACCAGGTGGAGTTTGAGGTGAAATGGGGCGCGGCGCGACAGCACTTCGCGGTAAATATTCTGGGAGCGCACAATGTGGGAAATCTGTTAGCTGCGATCGCGGTCGCGCTGGAGTTGGAGATGAGCCTGCCGGAGATCGCGGCGGCGGCACGAGAGATCACTCCCCCACCGGGCACTATGTGCGCTTACTCTGGCATCAACGACACGATTTTGATAGACGACTCTTATAACGCCAATCCCGCGGGGGTATCCGCCGCGTTGGACTACCTACGCGCTCGCCCCGCTTCGCGCCGCGTTATTGTGACAACGGGAATGTTAGAGCTAGGAGCCGCGACGGTCGAGGCGCACCGCGCGGTCGGCGCAGCGATGGCGCGTGTCTGTGATTTAATCGTGATCGTGGGCGCCGATTTCGCCGAACATTACCTCGCGGGGATAA
>CAZSIG010000158.1:0-7728 GCA_964606195.1 uncultured Anaerolineales bacterium | reverse complement strand
GTATTCCGAAGGAACAGATAGTGTTGGGATTTCGACCGCCCAAACTGCGCCCCTATACAGGTTTCGCGGTGGCATAGCTGTAATTTAGTAGGACTTACACAACTTCGGGGTATTTTTACCGCCGAGAACGCGGAGAGCGCAGAGTTTTTGTGTAGTGGTAAAGAAGTAATTGATAGGGAAAAGTAATACAATAATCTAACCACTAAGAGCACGAAGAGCACCAAGTATTTTTTCTGTTAATAGTACTTGTACGCGGACAGATGCGCTCATTTGAAGCCCCAAATTGCCTTAGTGTTCTTCGGGGCCTTGGTGGTTGAATAGTGATTATTTTAACTATCACTTACCCTTTAACCACCTCTTGCACCACCCGCTTCATGCGCTCCAGCAAACTCGTCAGCTCACGATTTTCCCGCTCTAGCGCGGCGACCGCGGCGCGCAACTCCGTCAACTTTCGCTGGCGCACCGCAATTTCCCATGGCGCCAGCGCGGGACGCCACATCAAGTGGTGCGTCAGGGCTAAATCGTGTATCATCTCCGCTGAGGAAAAGCTGACTATTTTCGCGCCATTTGAGGACTGTTCCCCGACATTCAGCTCCGCGATGTAACCAACTCGTTTTATTCGTCCTAAATCAATCGCGGCACGCCCGTTAAGTTCGGTCACACTGAATTTGCCGGTTTGCCAGGTGAACAGCGCGCTCGATTGGGCATCGTTTAACAGCAGATATTTCTCGTTCACCTGCGGCAAATGCGCGGGCGAATCGCAGAACACGAAACCGCGAATATCGTTTGTGGGCATCTGCCCGACATGCGCGGTGAGCAGCAGCGCGCCCACTCGTTCGCCAGCGGTCAGCGCAGACCATCTGCGCGTCCGCTCTGCGAATGGCTTGCGCAACGCCCGTAGCGCGAACATGAGCGATTCGTCATGTACTACCCATTGCACCTGCTCTACCGTTGCCTCGCGGTCTAGGGCTTGCGCCACGCGTAACGCCACTGGCTCGAACAGCTTCGCGAAGTCGTATTCCGCACTGCGTAAATAATCGGGGATATTCTCGATAACGTCATAATCGTTCGGTGGTAAGTCCGCGATATAGCGGCGCGTTCCTAGCTTCCGGCGCCGCTGATTTTGGCGTTTGAACACCGCTAATTCCACACCCATAACTATTTGTTCCTCGTCGGAAAATATTGTTGAGCAGTAGTATGCCCAAACTAGCACCATTGGTCGGTATAGTTGGCGCATGTGTATATATGGAGAGAGCGAAACGGTTTAGTTTATGATAGATTTTCGAGATTTGTTGAGTAGAGCAGAAATTTCTCTGACAGAAATTGACTTCGAGCGACTGCGGTTTCTTTACACGGAGACTGACGCGTACGCGCCCGGTAGACATGATGGGGACGAACATAAAGAGTTAGAGCGGGCATTACGCGCAGATGATCTGGCAGGCGCGCTAATAGCTGTAGAAGAGCTGCTCGCGAGTGAGCCACTGGATATAAACACTCACTTGCAAGCCGCGTATATTTATGACAGTTTGGAGGTATTAGATAAAGCTGCTTATCATCGCCAGTTCGCAAAAGGATTGTTAGAATCGATTTTGCAATCGGGGGATGGGCAAAGTTTTGATACCGCGTTCACGATAATCGACCGCCGCGAAGCCTACGCGTTGATGATCGCATCTGCTCTAATGCCGACGGGACAAAACCTACTGGAACAGGAAGGCCATTTTTATCTGGTAGTAGAATACAAGAATACGCATACAGACCTACATGGTAAAATGTATTTCAATGTCGATTTACCCATCTCACGAACAGGAGGTGCGCTTTAGGTTTAGGAAAACAGAGCGCGTGGGGGGCGAGTTCTAGTACGCGATTTCCCTAACCTAGTATTTGTAAGTATTTTAAAGCCCGCGCCGATATTAGATTTGACAGATTTGAAGTTAGATGTTATACTATACGGTCTGAAGTTTTGCGAAGGAATATTTAACCCAATTGCATGTTATTGTTAGACATAACTAATAAGATAAATACAGAGGTAAAGCTACTGAAATGATAGAGGTATAAATAGCTTTACCTCTTTATATTGCCCAAATGTTTTGAATAGTCTAATCAAATTAAAGAAGGAGTATAGGGAAGATGAGTGCTGAAGAGAGAACAGAAGAAAGAAAGGAGTTTGCCACACCAAATAACTTTGATGAGTTAGAAAAAGGCATGATCTTGCAAGGTGAAGTCAAAGATATTAAACTTTACGGCGCGTTCGTCGATGTGGGTGTGGAGCGCGATGGTTTAGTGCATATCTCAGATATAAGCAATAGGCGCATCAATAGTGTATCCGATGTCTTAGATGTAGGGCAAAATATCGAGGTATGGGTCAAAGATCTAGATACGAAACGCAAACGTATTAGCCTTAGCATGAAACCGCGTGATGAAAACCGCGTTCAACTGCGCGATTTGAAAGAAGGCGCGGTGGTGGAAGGAAAAGTCACGAAAATTGCTAAGTTCGGCGCGTTTGTAGACATCGGCGCGGAAGTTGACGGCTTAGTGCATATTTCCGAGTTGGGGAGTGGGTATGTCCGTAACGTATCCGATGTACTTTCACCAGAGGAAGAGGTACAAGTACAGATTCTGGAAGTGGATCGACGCAGACAGCGCGTGCGCTTAAGCATGAAAGCAGTCGAAGAACAACGGGAAGAAGAAACATCTTATTCAGATGGCGACGATGTTCACATGCCTACGATGATGGAATGGGCTTTCGAACAAGCACATCTGGAGAAAGATGAGGGGGAACCTAAGAAAACGCGCAGATCTCCGCGAAGAACAAAACGCGAACGAGATGCCATTATCTCGCGTACTTTAGAACAACTTGCGACCGCTGACTAAGCGAATTTTGTTTGGGTGTTCAAGCATACCTTTGGCTTTTATGTTTGAACGGCTGATGAGTTTAGTAGTCATAACCTTCAGTACACTTCTGGTACGCCAACGCGTTACGTAAGTGGATATATTCTCCTCTCGCGAATAGGCATCTTACCGCTGCATATTTGCCCTTTACTGTTCTGTGTAGTATACTGTCTCCAAGTCTATAAATCTTGAAGGGGTTTTCACGCGACGCGGGAGTTTTTGCTAATGAAGTTATATTTCAGGCGTAAGCGCGCCTTTCGCGTATTTGAGCATGGAGGATAAATATAATGTTAATTAAAAAGCCCTCTAAAACTGAAGGTAAAATTCTTGTGATTTTTCAATTACCCTCTTCAATCTGGGCAGAAAAGGTGAATTTGGCTGGAGATTTCAATGATTGGGACCGCGAGATGCACCCGATGACCAGAAGCGGAAATGGTAACTGGACTTTGACTTTGGAACTAGATGCTGATAAGCAGTACGAATTTCGCTACCTAGTAAACGGAGATACGTGGCACAACGACTGGCATGCTGATAATTACGTCTCCAACCCATATGGAGGAGACAATTCAGTAGTGGATACCAGCATTTTGACAGAGGAAAACTAACCGATGGAACGTACATTAGTTATTGCTAAACCGGATGCCGTACAACGCGGTTTGATCGGACAAATCATCACGCGGTTGGAACAGCGCGGGCTAAAAATAGTCGCGATGAAGATGATCTGGATCGATGAAGAACTCGCGCGACGGCACTACGCGGTACATGAAGGTAAAGACTTTTACGAACCGCTAGTGAAGTTTATAACTTCATCGCCGGTGGTTGTTATGGTAGTCGAAGGTCTGGAGGCGATTAAAATGGTACGCCGTGTCGTCGGCGCAACTCGACCATTGGAAGCGGCACCGGGCACTATTCGCGGTGATTTTGGTATCGCTGTTGAACGCAATCTGGTTCACGCTTCTGACGGTGCCGAGACAGCCGCTTATGAGGTATCGCTTTTCTTCGCCGAATCGGAGATTATTTCATGGGATCGCGCTACCGATGAATGGCTTTACTAGATAATACTAGCCTACATAGAATGAAAAGGGCACGAAAGATAGCTGTTGGTTAGCTTCGTGTCCTTTATGCTATTTCGCGTCGTTTTTGTTTTTTAATCTTTGTTGTGGTATTATTGAGCTTATGAAAGATACAGCTTTTGTTTTTCCCGGTCAGGGATCACAGTTTGTGGGAATGGGGAAGGATTTATACGATTCGTACCCCGCAGCGCGCACATTTTTCGAGAAGGCTGATGAAGTATTGGAATTTGCGCTCTCGCGACTATGCTTTGAAGGTCCCGAGGATGAGCTAAACGATACTTATAATACTCAGCCCGCGTTATTGGTTGTCAGCGCTGCACTGCTGGAATTGATGAATGCTGAGGAACTGAATCCCGCTTACATGGCGGGACACAGTATGGGAGAATACACTGCTCTCTACGCGGCAGGAGTTTTGAGTTTTGAAGATGCTCTCCGGTTAACGCGTGAACGCGGAAGGTTGATGAAAGAAGCGGGAGAAAATAATCCCGGTGGGATGGCTGCCATCATTGCTTTGTCTGATGAACTAGTCGATCAGATTTGTCAGCGAGCGACCGCGCAACATTCCGAAAAAGTGGTACAGGTTGCTAATTATAATTGTCCGGGGCAGGTAGTTATCACAGGACACGAAGAGCCGTTGCTAACCGCGATGGAACTAGCACAGGAAGCGAAGGCTCGTAAAGTAGTACGTTTGCCCATCAGCATCGCATCACATTCTCCATTGATGCGGCACGCGGCTGATGAATTGAAACGGGTTGTTGCTTCAATCGATTTTGGCGCGGCGCGAATTCCGATAGTTGGCAATGTAACCGCGGCTCCCTTGACTGAACCTCATGAATTTGCTTCTGAATTAGTACAACAATTGACCAACCCGGTACGTTGGGTCGAGTCGGTGCAGTTGATGCTCACCCATGGAGTTAGCCGGTTTGTAGAGATCGGAGCGGGGAATGTGTTGACGGGTTTAATTAAACGAATTAATCGAAAAAGCCAACGCGTTAACGTAGGTACAGTAGCAGAATTGGAGGCGTTTTTATCATGATAGATTTAACCGGTAAAGTCGCGGTAGTAACTGGCAGTTCTCGCGGCATCGGGCGCGCCATCGCTATCAAATTGGCTGAATTAGGCGCGAAAGTCACGATCAACTACGTGGGGAGAGAAGATGCCGCTAACGAAGTGGTAGAGATCATCAAATCTAAAGGCGGCGAAGCTATCGCGGTGCGTGCTGATGTTTGCTCTCCTGACCAAGCCCAAGCTTTGGTTGATACTACCCTCGCCGCGTTCGGACACGTCGATGTTTTAGTCAACAACGCGGGAACGACGCGCGACAATCTGATCGCGCGCATGAAAGTTACTGATTGGGATGTAGTCATGGATGTCAACCTAAAGGGGGCATTTAATTGCTCGCGCGCCGCGGTGCGTCCGATGATGAAACAGCGCGGGGGGAAAATCATCAACATCAGTTCAGTAGTAGGTCTGGCTGGACAGGCGGGGCAAGTGAACTATGCAGCAGCCAAAGCCGGGCTTATCGGCTTTGCCAAAGCGTTGGCTAAAGAGGTTGGCTCGCGACAAATTACGGTCAATACCGTCGCCCCCGGATATATTCCGACTGATCTAACTGCCGATATGCCCGATGAGTGGGTGGATGAAGCAATCAATCGTACTCCGTTAGGGCGTTCTGGTACCCCCGAAGATGTGGCTAACGCGGTTGCCTTTTTCGCCTCTGACACGGCAGATTTCATCACGGGACAGGTATTAAGTGTAGACGGCGGTTTGGTAATGCAGTAAGACGCGAGCCTTGAGCTTGCAGTTGACTATCGGGAGTTCGGTATGATAGAGAAGTTGGGAACAGTCACTATCGCGCCAGAGGTGTTAGCGACGATTGCCGCGCTGACTACACTGACGACGCCGGGAGTGGCGCGGCTTAAACCTAAATGGTCTGGAGGCTTCGGACGTCTTTTCCATACGAGCGACACGCCTGAAGGAGTCTCTGTCGAGATTGAGGAAGATGAGATCACCCTGAACCTCTTTATCATCGTAGAGCCGGACACTAATATGCTACGTCTCAGCCGGCGTATCCAATCCGAAGTTTCGCGGGCTATTCAAGACATCGTAGGAATGAGTGTCAAAGAAATTAATGTACATATAGAGGACGTAGCGATAGGGAAATAGGTAACCCACCAAATGGATCCGCGGCACTATGCAAGAATCATCGCCCTACAATGTCTGTTTGAAATTGATTGCGTTGGGCATAACCCCGAAAGAGTGTTTCGTCACCGTGTAGAGAGCATTCTTGACAAAGATCCAGTGAACCAACTGGAAGAGGGGAAAACCTTACCCATTTTGCTGGAGGAAATACAAGACCTGGCTCATTTGTTGATGCGGGGAGTTCTGGATTATCGCGATCAATTGGATACTGAGATTTCTCGCACCGCGCCGGAATGGCCAATAGAACAGTTATCTTTGATAGATCGCAACACCTTGCGCATCGCGACATTTGAAATCTTGCTAAGAAAAACCCCTTTTAAAGTTGCCATAAACGAGGCAGTCGAATTGGCAAAGACCTTCGGTAGTGATAGTTCTAGTCGTTTTATTAACGGAGTACTAAGAACTCTCGCCTCTAACTCAGCAAAGGAGAGAAATGTTTCTGGTTAAATATCTGATAATAATGATAATCGCGTATCTGATGGGCTCATTTCCTTCCGGTTACCTTTCGGCACGTATTATAGCGGGCGTAGATGTACGCAAAATCGGGAGTGGTAGAACCGGAGGCACTAACGTCTGGCGCGCGGCTGGCCCTTGGGCGTTCATGTTCACCGTCTTAGGAGATCTGTTCAAAGGGACGTTAGCCGTGGGCTTGGCTATGCTTCTTCTGCCTGAAGACTATCTCGCGCACGGTTTAGCTGGCGTGGCAGCGGTCGCGGGACATATTTGGCCAATCTTTCTGCACTTCAAGGGAGGCGCGGGATCTATGACTGCCTTATCGATATTAGTGGTGCTATCTTTGCCCACCGCGCTCATAGTCTCGTTTTGTGCCCTCGTTGCCATTGCAATTTGGCGTTACGCCTCTGTGGGATCGTTAGTTTTAGCATTTACCACAATTATCGCGTTTATCATATTAACAATATGGAAACATTATCCAGCAGAGTACATATTGTACTCCATAGTAACTGCCGCGTTGATCACTTACAGCCTACGCCCAAACATCAAACGCCTACGCGCTGGTACCGAACGAAAAATCGGAGTAAAAGATAAAGCTACCTAAAGCGACACTAACCTTCTGCACAATGGGCAGGAGGTTTTTTAATTCAGGATTTACGCAGACCACGTAATGATTAACCGCCGAGAACGCCACGGACGCGGAGAAGATTAAGAGGCAGGACTTACGCAAGTTCAGCATAATTTTACCGCCGAGGGCGCGGAGAACGCCGAGGAGTGAAAGTAGGATTCTATTTGCATAGCAAAACCGACTTCTAATGAACGTTGGTGAGCGTCTATAACCGCGCAAATCATTTCTTCTTTCTTTTCTCCGCGTCCTCGGCGTCCTCTGCGGTAAATTATAGTACGATTTTACGTAAGTCCTAAGAGGATAATTTCTTAACTGGCATACGCGGTCACCAGTCCGCATTAAAAAGCATCTTCACGATGCGCTCCAAGATCATTCGGAAAACTCCGCGCTCTCCGCGCCCTCGGCAGTAAATCTTTTTGAATCTGCGTAAGTATTGTTAATTGTTCTTTATCTAAAGAACAAATCTCGCCAGCCAAGGGTATA